>PULY01000028.1 GCA_003551125.1 Candidatus Iainarchaeum sp. | reverse complement strand
TGGTGAGCTACTTTTGTGGATCCCATGGATGCTATTGTAACTGGTAAAGATACTTGGAAGCTACCTATCTTTGAAGATACTTTTACTTCTTCAAAATCTATACTTGGACCGTATAATTCAGGAATTATTTGTAAATCATCCAAACAAGGTGTTTTTTTCTCTCCTCCAAATTGAGCAGTTCCGAAAGGTTCCGGGAAAAGAGTTTCTCCTGTTTTTGCTCTTTTTCCAACTTCGCAGTTTCCTTCCATTGTGCATATAGAGCATAATCCTGACTGAGAAACATGTTCAGGATTAACTAAAGATGTTCCTGTAGTTATATCATTATTTTTATGAGTTCTAAGGCTCTTCTTATCATTATATTTCATTTTTACCACCTGGAAAAAAGAAAAACCTGAATATATTTAAGCATTTATCTCTGAATAAAGGATTTTGTTTTGAAAACCACAACAAATTTATAAGTAATAAATGGAGTAATATTAACTCAGATAGCATATTTATAATTAGAATAGAAGGAGGAATCAAAAATGAAAGATTTGCTAATAATAGGAACTGGACCAGCAGGAATATCAGGTGGAATATATTCATCAGTTTATAATTTAGATACAGAGATAATAGGAGAAGAGATAGGAGGAACGATTAAAGAGGGACATACAGTTGAAAATTACCCTGGACTAGGTAAAACAACAGGAGAAGAACTTGCAGAAGAATTTGAAGAACACTTAGAATCTCTAGGAAAAGAAATAACGGAAGATGAAGCGACAAGAATAGAAAAAAATAAGGATAAATTTAAAGTATTTACTAAAAATGGAGAAGAATACGAAACAAAATCATTGCTCATAGCCACAGGTAGAAGACACAGGAAATTGAAAATACCTGGAGAGAAAAAATACAGAGGAAAAGGAGTAAGTTACTGTGCAGTTTGCGACGCTCCACTTTTTAAAGATGTAGAAGTAGGAGTTGTTGGAGGAAGCGATTCAGCTGCAAAAGAAGCTTTACTATTAACTGAACATGCTAAAAAAGTTTATATAATATATAGAAGAGATGAAATTCGTCCAGAGCCAATGACAAAGAAAAAGATTTATGAAAAAGTGGAAGAAGGAAAGATAGAGATAATAAATAATACTAACGTGAAGGAAATCAAAGGAAATAAAATGATGAATAAAGTGGTCCTCGATAATTCTTATAAAGGAAGTAAAGAACTTGAGATAGAAGGACTGTTCATAAACATAGGAGGAGTTCCAACGACTGAGTTACTGAAGAATCTAGATATAGAAACTAGTAAAAGCGGAGAGATAAAAGTAGATAAAGAAATGAGCACAAATGTTCCTGGAATATACGCAGCAGGAGATGTAACTGATAATAAATTTAAACAAGTAATAACTGCAGCTTACCAAGGCTCAAGAGCTATACAGAGTATTTTTCAGTATTTACAAGATAAATAATATTTTTTGAAGTAAAAAAATAAACCATACTAACATACTAAACTTCAAAATAATTCACTAATTTTTCCCAACTAGTACTATACTGTATTCAAAGCATTTTATATATTGGCAAGGAGTCCCCTTTTTTGTATCTCTTCATATAAACAACTCAGACATACATATTTACCATCTTCACTATCTCTTATTAAGATATCTCTTGTCGGGGACCTCCCTTACCTTTACCTTTTCCTAATGACATATTTAATCATCTCTTATTTCTTCTATTCTTTCATCTCTGAATCTTGGACCTCGGCCAAATCTTCTACCAAATCTTGGCTTCATACCACATCCAAATCTTCCGAACCTTCTTCTACTTCTTGGTGCTCCTTTAGTGTACCCTGGTGATCTGTATCCTGCACAGTACCCTAATCCTCTTCCCGTAAGTTTTCCTCTTCTTCTTGGTCCTGTTCTATCTCCAAATGGCATATTTAATCACCTCCTATATCATCATTCAATAAGCTTGATTTAGGTTTTTTTAATTCAATTTCTTGACTTTTACATTCTGGACATATTTTTGGTCTTCCTTCCCCGTAAGGAGCGTTCCATTGATATTCGCATTCCTTGCAAATGAACTCTCTCGGCATATGAGCATATTTTCGCTCCTGTATTTGAAGAGCATGTCCTTTCACTAGGAACTCAGTGACTTTTTTATGTGCTTCTTTAATTATTCTAGCAAACGTTGATCTTGAAACATTCATTTCTTCAGCTGCTTCTTCCTGTGTCATTTCTTGCATATGTTTCAATCTCATCGCCTCTATTTCATCTGAATTGAGATCAACTTTATCTATTTCTGATAGAGGCACTCCTCTGGGTTTAAACCACATCCTTTCAGGTCTTCTTCGAATTCTTCTACGTCTTCTTGGTCTAGACATATTTTCACTCTCCTAAATTATATTATGAACATATGTTCATTACTTCTTGTAGACACCTTCCTTTATAAAGGTTTCGGTCATATGCTCAAAAAGAATTATTAATCAAAATATTCAAATATCTGTTTAACACCTTTAAAAACATTTTCAGGGTTATATCCTCCCTCTAAGATAAAGAAAGGGACATATTTACTTATCGATTTACACAATTCATTATAAGAAAACGTAGAAAGATTTAAATTTGTGAGAGGATCATCTCTCATGGAATCAAAACCAGCTGAAACACCTACCACATCAGGATTGAAGGAATTTAAAAGAGGTTTTAGTTCATTATCAATTATATCAATAAACTCTTTATCTCCAGAACCAGAGCTCAAAGGAAAATTATAACAATTATCTATTGATTCCTTTCCAGTGCCCGGATAAAAAGGATGTTCGTGAGTGGAAAAGTAAACAACATTTTCTCTATCCTTCAAGAAATGCTGAGAACCATTACCATGATGAGCATCAAAATCAATAACCATCACTTTCTTATCTTTTCTCAATAAGTAATCAGCAGCAATAACAATGTTATTAAATATACAGAAACCTCCAAACGGAGCATGGTGACCAGGAGGCCTGACAAGAGCGAAAGAAGATTCACCTTTCAAAGATAATTTAGCAGCATCAACCGAGGCTCCAGCAGCGTAACAAGCTGCTTCATAAGTTTTTTTAGAAGCATAAGCTTCTGATAAAGGCTGAGATATATCTTCAATACTGGAATGGTTTCTGATAAGATCTATATATTCTTTAGAATGAACTCTAAATATATATTCTTCTCCATTTATTGGTTTTATCTCCTCGTGATTTTCCTTTAGATATGAAAGAGCTTTATCTATCCTACTGAATTTCTCGGGACACATTGAACCCGTTTCATGTTTTTCAAATACCGGATGATAAAAAAACTTCATTCAAAAACCTCTTCAAAATCCCTCTATATTTTTATATACCTCAACACAATAAATATAATACGCGAACTGAAAGAAAATATTACTAATTCTACGGAAAAAACAAAAATCACAAAAACTACAAGAGGTGTAAAAAATGGAAAAAGTTTACATGGTAAAACCAGAAGCGCTTAGAGAAGTTAAGAAATCTCTGGAAGCAGATGATGAGCTTGATGGAGATGAGAAAAAGATAAATCAATGGAAAAGAAGAGGATATGACCTAAGAGATTCAGAATCATTAGGCTTCCAAGAAGAAGGAAGCTATCTATACGTAAATGCCCCTGAAGAATTCTTCGAAGAAAACGAAGAAGAAATCAAACACGAAGGAGTAAAAGAATTGAAAGCAGATGAAAAACAGAAAGTTATAAAAGCAATAGAAGAAGAAAAAGAAAATGCAGCACAAGGAATGGGCACAATATTCGATTAAAAAACCATAAAATGGGCTCGTAGGCTAGCTTGGTATGCTGGGAGCTTCGGGTGCTCCTGACCTGAGTTCAAAATTCAATGAGTGAATTAACTCATGAATGGAAATCTCAGCGAGCCCATTCAAAACTCTAAGGAAATCAATATAAACAAGAAAATGAACAAGAACTTAATATGTCCCGCTAGTCTAGTGGCCTAGGATTCAGCCCTGTCGAGGCTGGGACTCGGGTTCGAATCCCGGGCGGGACGTTTCCCACACAAAAAATAATGATGAAAAAATAAAAAACAGAAGAAAAAATAATGAAAAACACAAAAAACAGAAACCCTTAAAAACACCAAAGAGAAAAATAAATAACGCGTCAATTAATACTTCCCAAACTAAAACTAAACCGAAAGAGAAATAACAAAATATAATTCAAATTTATCCGAGAATTAAAATGAATAAACAGATTTCTCATTCCCTCGGGAAAACAAAGAATAACAAAAAAGAAGAGGAGATAAAGTGGACAAAGAAACACTCCTGAACCATGAATTAGTTCCGAAACACGAGATTTTATCTGAAAAAGATGCAAAAAAGATCTTAGAGAAATACGGGATCACAAAAAAAGAATTACCAAAGATAAAAACTAATGATCCAGTTATAAAGGCGATAGATGCCGAGGAAGGAGACGTAATAGAAATAACAAGAGATAGTCCAACAGCAGGAAAAACAAAATACTACAGAGTAGTAATACCTGCTTAAAATAAAATTAATAACAATATGAAAAACTAGAGGTGCAGAATCTTGTACAAATGGGAAATAGCCAAAGCTTATTTAGATGAAAATCCTTTGACACAACAACACATAGATTCATATAATGAATTCATGGAGAAAGAAATCCATGAAATAATAAAAGAACAGGAAGATATAGAAACCGATAAACAAGATGTAACAGTAAAATTACATGGAATAGAAGCAAGAAAACCAAAGGCAACAGAAGCAGATGGAGCAAGAACGAAAATACTCCCACACGAAGCAAGATTAAGAGATAGAACATACGCATCAGCATTATACATGGATATGTCACTACTGGAAGAAGGAGAAGAAACCGACAGAGACAAAGTATTTGCAGGTAAAATGCCAACAATGGTAAAAAGCAATCTATGCTACCTTTCAGAAATGAATGATGATGAATTAATAAGAGCAAATGAAGATCCAGATGACCCTGGAGGATACTTCATAATCAACGGATCAGAAAGAGTATTAATAGGAGTAGAAGAACTAGCATTAAACAGAGTAATGAGTACAAAAAAAATAAGAAATGGAAAAACAAAAACACAAACAACGGTAAGATCACAAAAAGGAAGATACAGAAGCAATATAAGAATAACAAGAAAACACAGAGGAGAACTAAAAATAAACTACCCAAATAGCCCAAGACACTTAAACCTAATGTACGTATTGAGAGCACTTGGTTTAGAAACAAAAAACGATATACTAAACGCATTCTCAGATAAACCACACATACAAAACGATGTAATACTAAATCTAAGTAAAATAGAAGAATCATTGGAAGAAGACCCAATAGAAGCTCTAGGGAAAAGAGTGGCAAAAAGACAGAAACCAGAATACAGAGAATCAAGAGTAAGATATCATCTAAACAACTACTTACTGAGACACATGGGAAACGACCCTGAAATATGGATGAATAAAGCACATTACTTAGTTAGAATGGCTGAAAAAGGAATAGAAACCGCAAAAGGAATAAGAAAGCCGGATGACAGAGACCATTACGCTAACAAAAGAATAAAAATATCTGGAGAACTGATAAAAGAACAATTTAGAACAGCAATAAACAAATTCAAAAGAGATGTAAAATACCAGGTGGATAGAACAAGCGCAAGAGGAAGAAGATTAAAAATAAAAACACTGGTAAGATCAGAATCACTTTCACAGAGATTAGGATTTGCCTTCCGAGGAGGAGAATGGGCAAAAGGAAGAACAGGAGTATCACAAATGCTAGACGCCGAAAACAACATGGCTAAACTAAGCCACTTGAGAAGAGTAAAAGCACCAATAGGCGGAAAGGGAAAGATGATCGACCCAAGAGAACTGCACGGAACACATTTCGGAAGACTATGTCCTCTAGAGTCTCCAGAAGGAGGAAACGTAGGACTAATTAAACATTTAGCTACAGGATGCACAGTATCATCCGAAAAAATAGACCAAGAAGAAATAAAAGAAATCATAGAATCAATGGATATAGAAAAAATAAAGAACTATTCCAAAAATAAATAAGGTGTAAAAATGAATAAAGCGAGTGTATACTTAGATGGATCACTAATAGGGTTTCACGAAGAACCTGAAGAAATAGCGGAAGAAATAAGAGGAAAAAGAAGGAGAGGAGAACTTCCAAAAACACTCACAGTGAGCAATTATGATAACTCAGTTTACATAAACACCGATAAAGGAAGAGCAATAAGACCATTGATAATTGTAGAGGATGGAAAACCTAAATTAACCGAAGAACATATAGAAAAAGTTAAAAAAGATGAAATGAGCTTTGAAGATTTATTCAAAAATGGAATAATAGAATACTTAGATGCCGAAGAAGAAGAAAACGCATACATAGCAATGGAAGAAGAAGAATTAACTGAAGAACACACTCATCTAGAAATACATCCAACACTATCACTCGGAATACCTTCAGCAGTAAATCCTTACCCAGAACACTCACACTCAGTAAGGACAGCAAAAGGAGACTCTATGATGAGACAAGCAATGGGTCTCTATTCTCCAACAACTAACATAAGAACAGATACTCAAGGATACTACTTATTCTACCCTCAAAAACCTTTAACAGGTACAAAATATGATGAAAAAGCAGGATTAACAACAAGACCAATAGGTCAAAACTTTGTAGTGGCAATAATGCCATATAGAGCATATAACATTGATGACGCAATTATATTAAACAAAGGAAGTGTGGAAAGAGCACTATCAAGAGGATCATATTTAAGAACATACAGCTCGAAAGAAAGGAGATACGCAGCTGGACAAAGAGATAGGTTTGAAATACCAACCGAAGAAGTACAAGGATACAGAGGAGAAGAAGAATACACTCACTTAGGAGAAGACGGAATAGCCAATCCAGAAACAGAAGTAGAAGCAGGAGGAGTACTAATAGGAAAAACAAGTCCACCAAGATTCCTTGAAGAAACAAGCGAATTAACACCAATGGAAGAAAAAAGAAAAGAAGATTCAAAAACAACAAGACCAAACGCAGCAGGAAAAGTGGACTGGGTAATGGCAACAGAAGATGAAAATGGAAGCAGATTGGTAAAAGTAAGAACAAGAAAAACAATGCCTCCACTAGTAGGAGATAAATTTGCAGCAAGATCAGGTCAAAAAGGAGTAGTAGGGCTAATAGAAGATGAAGAAGACCTACCATGGAGTGAAAATGGAATACAACCAGACATGATATTCAACTCACACGCAGTACCATCAAGAATGACAGTAGGGCACTTACTAGAAGCGATAGGAAGCAAAAAAGCATCAATAGAGGGAGAAAAAACCGATGGAACAGCATTCGAAGGAGAACCAAAGGAAAAACTCGAGGAAACACTTGAAAAGCACGGATTCAGACCAACTGGAAAAGAGATAATGTACGATGGAAAAACAGGAAGAAGAATAGAAGCAAAAATATTCGTAGGAGTAGTTTACTACGAAAGATTAGAACACTTAGTATCAAAGAAAATAAGAGCAAGATCAACAGGACCAGTTCAAATACTCACAAGACAGCCAACAGAAGGAAGATCAAGAAAAGGAGGTCTAAGAATAGGAGTAATGGAAAGAGACTGTTTAATATCACACGGAGCAAGCATGCTTCTACAAGAAAGACTAATGGATGAATCCGACGAAACAATACAGTATGTATGCGAATCATGCGGATCAATAGCAGTAAAAAACCAAATAAAAGGAGAAACATACTGCGAATCATGCGGATCAAAAGAAGTAGAAAAAGTAAAAATGAGCTACACATTCAAACTACTATTAAACGAATTAAAATCAATAGGAATAAAACCAAAACTAGGGTTAAGAGACAAAGCATAAAAAAGAGATAAAAAATGTTAGACCCAGAAACGATAGAAAGCATTGTAAAAATAAAAAAAGACGATTAAAATGATAGAAAAAGAAATAGGAGAAATAAGCTTTCGATTAATGGATCCAGAAACAGTAAGGGAAATGTCCGCTATAAGAGTCGTAGTACCTGACATATACGACGATGCAGGATACCCAATAGAAGGAGGATTAATGGACCTAAAAATGGGAGTAGTAAACCCTGGACTAAGGTGCAAAACATGCGGAGGAAGAAAAGACACTTGCCCTGGACACTTTGGACACATAGAACTCGTAAGACCAGTAATACACGTTGGATTTGGAAGAAAAATATACGATTTATTAAGAACAACCTGCAGCGAATGCGGAAAAATAACACTAACGGAAGAAAAAGTAAAGGAAATTGAAAAAGAACCGGAAAAAGGAATCTATCAATTCAGAAAAATAAGAAACAAAGCTAAGAAAAGAGAAAAATGCCCACACTGTGAAGCGGAACAAAAAAAGATAGAATTCATAAAACCAACCAGCTACAGGGAAAATGGACAAAGACTAAGACCAAATGAAATAAGAGAAAGATTAGAGAGAATACCAGAAGAACATCTTGAACCACTTAATATAAGTAAAGAAAACAAACCAGAATGGATGATACTAACAGTACTACCCGTACCACCAGCAACCACAAGACCATCAATAACACTGGAATCGGGAGACAGATCAGAAGATGATTTAACACATAAATTAATAGATTTATTGAGAATAAACCAAAGATTAGCGGATAATCTATCAGCAGGAGCACCACAACCAATTATAGAGGACCTATGGGACCTATTACAATACCATGTAACTACCTTCATGAATAACAGTACAACTGGAATACCAGCAGCTAAACACAGATCAGGAAAATCATTACAAACGCTCTTTGAAAGAATAAAAGGAAAAGAAGGAAGAATAAAAGGAAACCTAACGGGAAAAAGAGTGAATTTCTCAGGAAGATCAGTAATAAGTCCAGACCCATCAATATCAATAGGAGAAGTAGGAATGCCATTAGAAATGGCTGAAGAACTAACAGTGCCAATGAAAGTAACGAAGAAAAACATAGAAAAAGCGAAAGAATACATAGAAAATGAAGAACATCCAAAAGCAAATTACGTGAAAAGACCAACTGGAGAAAAAATCAAAATAACCGAATTCAACAAGGAAGAATTAATTGAAGAATTAGAACCAGGGTACACAGTAGAAAGACAGCTAAAAGATGGAGATCCTGTAATATTCAACAGACAACCAAGTCTACACAGACAATCAATGATGGCTCACAGAGCAAAAATAATGCCTGGAAAAACAATCAGAATAAATGACGGAATCGCAATACCTTATAACGCGGACTTCGATGGAGACGAGATGAATGTACATATACCGCAAACAACTGAAGCACAAGTAGAAGCAGATAACTTACTAAGAGTAAGTGAAAACCTGCTATCACCAAAAGACGGAGAAATATTAGCGGGACACCAAGACTATGTAACAGGACTAGCAGTCATGACAACCAAAGGAACAAAATTCACAAAAAAAGAAACACTGAGACTTCTCAAAAAAGCAGGAATAAACAAACTACCCGGAGATAAAGACAAAAAAGAATACACTGGAAGAGAGATTATAAGCGAATTAATTCCAAATTCAATAGATATGGAAGGAAAAAGCAACTTATCAGAAGAAAAAGTAAAAATAGAAGACGGACAGATAAAGACAGGAACACTTGACGAAAACACATTCGGACCAGGAGGAAAACTAACAAGAGAAATAGCGGATGAAGAGGGAGTAGAAGAAGCGAGAAGATTTATAGATAGAATAGGAAGAGTAACAGTGGAAGCATTAATGATGAAAGGACACACAATCACAATGAAAGATTACGAGTTAGATGAAAAAATAAATAAAGAAAGGAAAAAAATAATCAAGAAAAAAGAAGACGAAGCAAAAAAAGATATCAAAGCATACAAAGAAGGAAGACTGGAACCATATCCAGGTAAAACTGAAAAAGAAACACTTGAAGCAAAAGTAAGAGAAAAAATGAGTGAAATAAACAGTGAACTAAAAGATTTAGTATACAGAAGCTTCGATCCAAAAAACCCAGGAGTAATAATGACAAAAAGTGGAGCAAGAGGAGACTGGAAAAACCTAGTACAAATGAGCTCAGCACTTGGACAAGCAGCAGTAGAAGGTAAAAGACTTGAAAAAGGATACAAAGGAAGAATACTCCCTCACCAAAAAAGAGAAACACTATCACCTCAAGACAGAGGATTCATACCAAATTCATTCTTAGAAGGACTGACACCAATACAATTATTCCAAAACGCGATGGATGGAAGAGACTCAGAGATAGACAAAGGACTAAACACAAGAGACTCAGGATACCTATACAAAAGAGCAGCAAACGCATTAATAGATCTAAAAGTGGAACAAGATAAAACAGTCAGAAGCGCATCAAACCAAATAATTCAATTCAACTACGGGGAAGACAAGATACATCCTCAAAACACAAGAGGAGAAGTAGGAATAGACATCAAAAAGATAAAAAACAAAGTATTAAAGGAAAAAAAATAAGAAAGGAGATAAAATGGCAAAAGGAAAGAAAAAAATCTATCAAAAATACGAAGAAGAACTCCCTGAAAAACTTCTAGAAGAGACAAAAAAAGAAACAAAGGACCTAAACCAGAAACAAACAGAAAAAGTAATGGAAGAAGTACTAAAAGAATACAAAAAAAGACAAGTGGAACCAGGAGAAGCAGCAGGAGCAATAGCAGCACAATCGATAGGTGAAAGAGCAACACAAATGACGTTAAAAACATTCCACGTGGCAGGACTATCAGAAGGAGTAAGCGTAGTACAAGGACTTCCAAGACTTGAAGAGCTAATAGAAACTAGAAAAACACCTAAGAAAGAAGTATGTAGAATAAGACCAAAAAAAGAAATAGAAAAAAACAAAGAAAAAGTAGTAAAAATTGCGAAAAAAATTGAAGAAACAAAAACAAATGACATAGGAAAAGTAGAAGAAGACCTGGTTGAAGAAAAAATAATAATAAAACCCGACATGGAAAAAATAGAAAAACTAGGAATAGAAATGAATGAAATCGCGGAAAAAATAAAAGAAAAAATTAGAAGAAAACCTGAAAAAATAGAAAAAGATAAAATAATATTCAAACCAAAAGCATCAACTCTAAAATCACTCAGAAGATATGTAGAAAAAGCGGAAAACACAAGAATAATAGGAATAGAAGGAATAGAAAAAGCAACATTAGTAGAGAAAGAAGAAAATGGAGAAACAAGATACGAAATACACACAGATGGATCAAACCTAAAAGAAGTTCTAAAAACAGATGACATAGACCCAGAGAAGACAGATTCAAACTCAATCCCTGAAATATACAAAACACTTGGAATAGAAGCAACGAGAAAAATGCTGTACAAAGAACTAATGGAAATAACGGAAGAATATAATATAAACAAAAGACATATACTCCTAATATCAGATGCATTAACAAGAAGCGGAAGACCAACACCAATAGGAAGACATGGAATATCAGGAGAAAAGGAATCAGTACTAGCAAGAGCAGCATTTGAAGAACAAATCAAACATCTTCTAAAAGCAGCTCAAAAAGGAGAAAAAGATGAACTAAAAGGAGTAGCAGAAAACATAATAGTTGGAAACCCAATACCAGTTGGAACAGGAATGGTCGACCTAAGAATAGACCTGGAAAAACAAAAAAACTAAAAGAAAACGATGATCAAAATGGAAATAGAAAAAGCAATAAAAGAAATAATAAGAACAGGTAAAATAACATACGGTACAAAAGAAACAAAAGAAAAAATAGAAGAAGGAAAAGTAGAAATAGTGATAATAGCGAAGAACACCCCTAGAGAAATAAAAAAAGAAATAAAAGAAAAAACAAAGGAAAAAAATATACTCCTAAAAACATATCCCGGAACAAGTCTGGAACTAGGAGAAACCTGCAGAAGACCACATTTAACCACAACAATAACAATTGAAGACACAGGAACAGTCAACAAAAAAGAAATAGAATAAAAACAAAGAAAAACAAAAGTAAACAAGGAAAAACAGAACAAAAGGGAACAAAATGATCAAATACGGATCAAAAGAAATCAAAACCATAAACATATTTGAAGAAATCACAGGAGCAACAGTAAAAGACTGTATAATAAATGAAGAAGAAGCAACAATACTAGTAAAACCCGAAGATTTAGGACTAGCAATAGGAAAAGAAGGATCAATGATCAACAAAGTTAAAAGGAAACTAGGAAAAAAGATACACGTTTACAAATACTCTGAAGATCTCGAAGAATTTATAAGAAACTTATTCTATCCTGTAGAACCGAAAAAAATACAGGAAAAAGACGGAGAAGTAAGAATAAAAGTGGATCCTTCGGACAAAAAGAGAACAATAGGAAGAAAAGGAAAAAAAGTAAGAAAAGTAAAAGAACTGACAAAGAGACACTTCGATATAGAAAACATAAAAATCATTTAAAATTAAAAAATAAGGAAAGAAACTACAAAAACAATAAATAACTCAAAAAACAAAAAAATAACGCTCAAAAAAACACAGAGGTAAGAAAAAATGCCAGGAGAATTCGCAGCAAGAAAACTCAAAGAAAAAAGAAAAAAAGATAGATGGAGCGACAGCAAGTACGTAAAGAGAATGAGAAAAAAAGCTGGAAGACTTCAAGACCCACTGGAAGGAGCACCACAAGCTAGAGGAATAGTCCTACAGAAAAAAGGAATAGAACAAAAACAACCCTCCTCAGGAATAATCAAATGTGCAAGAGTACAACTACTGAAAAACGGAAAAGTAGTGACAGTACACATGCCAAAAGAAGGAGCAGTAAACATAATAGATGAACATGACGAAGTACTAATAGAAGGAGCAGGAGGAGCACAAGGAGGACCAGTAGGAACAATGGTCGGAGTAAAATACAGAATAATAAAAGTCAACGGAGTATCACTCAAAGAAGTAATAAAAGGAAAAATAGAAAAACCACAAAGATAGAAAAAGTGAAAAAAATGGAAAAAATACTTGGAAAATGGAGTACAGAAGAAATAGAAGTAAAAGACCCAGGACTAAAGAGATACATAAACCTGGATCCAGAAACACCTATTCACAATCAAGGGAAACAAGTAAAAGAACCAATAGGAGCAAACGTAAACATAGTGGAAAGATTAATCAATACACTCATGAGAGGAGGAACCGGAAGAAAAATAAGTGGAAAAGTAATAAGACATAAAGGAGGAACAGGTAAGAAAAGCAAGATGTACAAAAATGTGAAGGAAACATTTGAAAAAATAGAGGAAGAAACAGGAAAAAACCCAATAGAAATACTTGTAAGAGCAATAGAAAACTCAGCACCAAGAGAAGAAACAACCATGATACAAAGAGGAGGAATAAAAAGACATCAACCAGTAGACACATCACCAAAAAGAAGAGTAGACTTCTCAATAAGAAATATAGGTAAATCAGTAGCAATAAACACATATAACTCAAAAAAATCGGTATCAGAAGCACTAAAAGACGAATTAATAAAAGCATCAAATTCAGATTCAAGTTCATTCTCAGTAGCACAAAAAATAAATGCAGAAAGAATAGCAGAAAGTTCAAAATAGCAAACTGAGAATTCTAAAAATCAAATAATTAAAGGAGATAAAAATGGGCAGAAAAGAACGAATGGCTAAAAAAGCACGAGAAATAATGGAAAAAACAGAAAATGTAAGAAACATAGGAATAGCAGCACATATAGATCACGGAAAAACAACATTATCAGACAACCTGATCTATGGAGCAGGACTAATGAGTGGAGAACTTGCAGGACAAGAACTAGTAATGGACACAATGGAAGAAGAACAAGAAAGAGGAATAACCATAGAAAGTGCAAACATATCCATGGTCTACGAATTCGATGATGATGAATACTTAATAAACTTAATAGACACACCAGGACACGTTGACTTCGGAGGAGAAGTAACAAGAGCCATGAGAGCAGTAGATGGATGTGTAATAGTAGTAGGAGCAGTAGAAGGAATAATGCCCCAAACAGAAACAGTAGTAAGACAAGCACTCAAAGAAAAAGTCAAACCCATACTATACATAAACAAAGTAGATAGACTAATCACCGAATTACAAGTAGATGAAGAAGAACTTCAAAAAAGACTAATAGACACAATAAAAGAAGTAAACCAATTGATCAGAAACTACGCCCCAACAAAAGAACTAGCAAAAGAATGGCAAATGACAGTGGAAGACGGATCAGTAGCATTCGGATCAGCACTATACAACTGGGGAATATCAAAACCATACATGGAAAAAACAGGAATAACATTCAAAGACATCTATAAATACCTAAAAGAAGATAATCAAAAAGAACTGGCTAAAAAATCACCAGTATACCCTGTAGTACTTGATATGGTAATAAAACACTTACCAAATCCAAAAGAATCACAAAAATACAGAATACCTGAAATATGGAAGGGAGATCCAAAATCAGAAGAAGGAAGAATGATGAAGGAATGCGACAAAAAAGGAAAAACCATAATGCTCGTAACAAACTTGGAAAAAGACCCTCACGTAGGACAGGTAGCAACCGCAAGAATATACAGCGGAACAGCTAGAGAAGGACAAGAAGTAAAACTATTAAACACTCACGCAGAAGCAAAAATACAACAAGTAAGCATATCAATGGAAGCAGGAAGAAAACAAGTAAAAGACATACCAGCTGGAAACATAGCTGCTTTAACAGGAATAGGAGACTCATTCTCAGGAGAAACGGTATCAGAAATAGACATGATACCATTCGAAAGCATAGAACATCATTCGGACCCTGTAGTAACAAAATCAATAGAACCTGAAAATCCAAAAGAACTGCCAAAATTAATAAAAGCAATGAGAGAAATTGAAAAAGAAGACCCAACCATAAGCGTAGAAATAAATGAAGAAACAGGAGAATACAGATTATCAGGACAGGGAGAATTACACTTAGAAGTAACCGAAGAAAAAATAAGAAAATACAAAAAAGTGAAATGCTCAACAAGCCAACCAATCGTAGTATACAGAGAACAATCCACTCAAAAATCACAGGAACTAAAACCAAAAACACCAAATAGACATAACCAATTCGTAATACAAGCAGAACCACTGGAAGAAGGAATAGCAAAAGCAATACAAGAAGGAGAAATAGAACAAGAAATAAAAGATAAAAAGAAACTAGCGGAACAATTAAGAGAACACGGAATGGATAAAAAATTAGCGAAAAACATATGGAGCATAAAAAGAGACAACATGCTAATAAATGAAAGTAAAGGAGTTCAATACCTCAATGAAGCAAAAGATCTAATAGTGCAAGCATTCGAAGAAGCAGTAGAAGAAGGACCACTAGCAAGAGAAAAACTATCAAGAACAAAAATACTTGTAAAAGATGCATCACTACACGAAGACGCAGTACACAGAGGACCTGCACAAGTAATACCAACACTCAAAAAAGGAATAAAGGCAACAGTACTAACGGGAAAACCAAAACTATTGGAACCAAAGAAAAAAATCTACATAGACACACCACAGGAATTCATAGGAGAAATAACAAAAGACATAAGGAACAGAAGAGGAAAAGTAGAAAACATGGAACAAAAAGGAAGAACAACAAAAGTAACAACCAAAGTACCCGTAGCCGAAACATTCGGATTCTCAAGCGACATAAGAAGCATAACACAGGGAAAAGCGCTATGGAGTCAAGAATACTACGGATACGAGCCACTGCCAAAAAGTCTACAAAGAGAAAAGATAATGGAAATAAGAAAAAGAAAAGGATTAAAGGAACAAATTCCAAAACCAGAGGAACTAATATAACAAGAACACATCAAAAGCAAAAAATAAAAGAAGAACAACACTACCCCTGTAATATATATAAATAAGAATAAGAACAATAAAGATAAGAATATGCAGATACTGCGAGAACGCAGATACTGATATTATATAAAAATTAATAAATCCATGACGCTAACGGAGGTGCTTACATGGCAAAAAAACCACACATGAACCTAGTGTTCATAGGACACGTGGACCACGGAAAATCCACAACAGTAGGACGAATAATGTACGATTCAGGAAACCTAACAAAAGAACAATACAGAAAACTAGAAGAAGAAGCAAAAGCATCAGAAGCAGGAGCAAGCTTCTCATTCGCTTTCATGATGGACAGACTAGAGGAAGAAAGAGAAAGAGGAGTAACCATCGATGTAATGCACGAAGAATTTGAAACAGACAGCAAAAAATTCACAATAATAGACGCACCAGGACACAGTGACTTCGTAAAAAACATGATCACAGGAACAAGCCAAGCAGACGCAGCAGTACTTGTAGTATCCGGAAAACCAAGTGACGGAGTACAAGAACAAACAAGAGAACACGCACAACTAGCAAAAACACTTGGAGTAGGACAAATAGCAGTAGCAATAAACAAAATGGACGCAGCAGACTACAAAGAAGACCAATACAAAAAAGTAAAAGCAGAAGTAGAAAAACTACTGAAAGGAATAGGATACAAAACAGATGAAATACCATTTGTACCAATCTCCGCATTTGAAGGAGACAATGTAGTTGACAAATCAGACAACACACCATGGTACGATGGCAAAACACTAGTAGACGCATTAGACGGATTCAAAGAAACAGAAAAACCAGTAGACAAACCCCTAAGAGTACCAATACAAGACGTATACACAATAAAAGGAGTTGGAACAGTACCAGTAGGAAGAGTAGAAACAGGAGTACTGAAAAAAGGACAAAAAGTAACAGTAATGCCAGGAGACCAAACAGGAGAAGTAAAACAAATAGAAATGCACCACAAAGAAATAGAAGAAGCAGAACCAGGAGACAACATAGGATTCAACCTAAAAGGAGTGGACAAAAGATACCTAAAAAGAGGAACAGTAGTAGGAACACCAGACAACAAGCCAACAGTAGCAGAAGAATTCAAAGCAAGAATAATAGTGCTAAGCCACCCATCAGCAATAACAAAAGGATACCAACCAGTACTACACTGCCACACAGCTCAAGTAGCATGCAGCATAACAAATATAGACAAAAAACTAAACCCAAAAACAGGAGAAGTAAAAGAAGAAAACCCAGACTACATAAAACAAGGAGACGCAGCAGTAGTAACAATGAGACCAACACAACCAATGATAGTTGAATCTGGAAAAGATTTCCCAGAACTATCCAGCTTCGCAATGAGAGACATGGGGAAAACAATAGCAGCAGGAAAAGTAATGGAAGTAACAAAGAAAAAATAAACCCCCTTCCCCCCCCTTTTCTTTAATATAAAGAACTGCAAACGCAGTAAAAAACAGAGTGATTATAATGCCACAAAAAGCCAAAATAAAAGCAATAAGCCCAGACCACGAAAAACTAGAAGAACTGTGCGATGAAATCAAAAGGATAGCGCAGAAAACAGGAATAAATATGTCAGGTCCAATCCCTCTGCCAACCAAAGAAATGAAAGTCAGTACAATGAAAAGCCCATGTGGAGACGGATCAAGAACATTCGAAAACTGGAAAATGAGAATACATAAAAGATTAATAGAGATAGAATCCGATGAAAGAACACTAAGACAGATAATGAGGACAGAAATCCCCTCAGAAGTAAAAATAGAGATAGAATTAAAAGAAGAATAGACCAATATCGAATTAAAAACCCGAATTTAAAAAAGGAAGGATTCAATGAATAGACCTAAGAAAGATAACTACTACTTGAATATAGCTTCATCGATAGGTGAAAGAAGCCCTTGTAAGAGAAGAAAATTTGGTTCAATAATTGTAAAAAATGACGTAATAGTAGCAACAGGATACAACGGCCCACCCAGAGGAAGCACAAACTGTGAAGACGGATGCCTCAAAGATGAAGCAAATGCACCTAGATACGCAAGATACGATTTATGCCCAGCAGTACACTCAGAAGAAAATGCAGTAGTTAACGCTGCAAGACACGGAATACAAATAAAAGATGGAACACTTTACATAGTTGGAAAAAACGGGAAAACAGGAGAATACACCGTTTCAAGACCATGTGACAGATGTAAAAGAGTGCTAGTAAATGCAGGGATAAAAGAAGTAATAACAAAAAATAAAGAAGGAAAAATAATCCGATACAGTCCAGAAGAATGGGCAGCAGAAGAAAAAGAAGAATACATAAAGAAACTGAAGAAAGCACGTGAAGGAAAACTCAAATAAACCGATAAATAATTCTATTAAACCCAAGTAAGTTTTTTATCCAAAGACATCTTAAAGTAATACTACAGTAACTAGTCAAAGAAATAAAAAACTAGATATATAGATAAAGCCGGGATGGCAGAGCGGTAATGCGCCGGTTTTGAGGACCGGTGGCCTATGGCCTCAAGGGTTCGAATCCCTTTCCCGGCGCTAAATCAAAAAAGGATTGAAATGAAAATAGTTATCAAAATAGGCGGATCAATCTCCATGGAAAAAGGAGGACCCAACTCCGAATATCTTTTAAAATTACTCAAAGTAATAGAAGAAATAAACAAGAAACATAAAATCTCATTATGTATAGGAGGAGGAAAATTCGTAAAAAACTACTCCAAAAACATAGAGAGATTTAAACTAAAAAACAAAGAAAGAGAAGAATGCTTCATAGAATTAATGAAGGCAAACGTAAAACTACTATCCTTAATAACAAACAAAAAACCGATATATTCATTAGAGGACTACGAAGGAGAAGAAGCAGTAATAAGTGGAATAAAGCCAGGTAGATCCACTGATGCAAACGCAGCGAAACTAGCTGAAATAATGAATGCTGATTTATTCATAAAATTAACAGATGTAGATGGAATATACAATAAAGATCCAAATAAAAACAAAAACGCTAAATTACTTAGAAAAATAAACTACGAAGAGCTGGACAAAGTAAAAGGAGAAGAAAAACCACTGGATTACGGTATTTTGGATCCAAAAGCAATGAAAATAATAAAAGAAAATAGAATAAAAACGATTTTAGTAAATGGAAAAAATCCGAAAAATCTTCTAAAAGTAATGGAAGGAAAAAAGATAGGAACAACAATAGAATAAAAAACAGTGAAAAAATGGCCTTTACAAAATATATTTGGGGAAAATTATTTCAAATAGGACTATTAATCACTCTTTCAACTCTAGATGTAACTATCTACGGCACTACAAAATACTTGGAAGGAATAGTAGGAATAGTTCCCTGGATAAGATCAACATTCCTAATAGGAACACTGATAACACTAATAGGGCTCGGTGGAATCACAAAAACATGCAGAACAGACTCAGAATTTAAACTAACAATCGGAAGATCATTATATTTACCTACATTAACAGCAATAGCAATAACAATGCTTACCAAAGGACTAACAATAAACCTTATAACGAGCACACAATTCATATTAAGCACATTACTATTCATACTGGGATACTTCATATCCTGGAATGCTTAAGAAAATAAAACTAAAAATACGGTATTTCGTCATTAAGTATTTAAACACCCGTGAAGAAAAGATATATACATTAAGACAAGTGATGAAAAAGAAGAAAACAGAAACAAAGAGGGCTACTTATTAAATATAAATTATTTAATACCCCCAAACTACAACGTTAAAGAACGTTGAAAGTGGGTTTGAAAAAACCTACTTATAGAAGGACTCAACACAAGTAAGAGTCAATAATATTCAAAAAAACAGTGAAAACAAAGGTGAAAAAATGGTCAAAACAAATAAACCAAGACACGGTTCAAAAGCACACAGACCATTCAAAAGAGCAAAAAGAATATACCCTAGTCTAAGGAAGTATAAAAAAACAGATGAAAAAAGAATAGAAGGATTCCTAGGATATAAAGCAGGAATGACACAAGTAACCGCTCTAGATACGGATGAGAACTCACCTAGTTACGGAAAACGAATACAAGTACCTGTAACCACAATAGAATGCCCACCCTTAAAAGTATACGGTATAAGAACTTACAAAAAAACACCTGAAGGATTAAAAACACATTCACATTACTATGCAGATCAAATAGATAAAAAACTAAAAGAAAAACTAAGAATAGAAGAAGGAAAAGGAAACAAAGAAAAAACTCAAGAAGCAGAAAAAATAGACGAAGTAAGATTAATGGTACACACACAACCTAAAAAAGCCAAACTCAAAAATAAAAAACCAGAAGTACTAGAAATACCAGTACAAGGACCAAGCCAAGAAGAAAAATTAGAAGAAGCGGAAAAAATGCTTGGAAAAGAAATAAAACCATCTGAAATATTCAAAGAAGGAGAATACGTGGATGCAATAGCAGTAACAAAAGGAAAAGGAACACAAGGACCTATAAAAAGATTTGGAATAAAAAGACAAGAAAGAAAAGCTAAAAAACACAGAAGAAACCCCGGAGCAATAGGAGGATGGCACCCAGCAAGAGTACTATGGACAGTACCAATGAGCGGACAAACAGGATTTCACAAAAGAACAGACATAAACAAAGAAATTCTAAAAATAGGAGAAAACGGAGAAGAAACAACACCTGAAGGAGGATACAAAAAATACGGAGAAATAAACAGCAATTACATAATGGTAAAAGGAAGCGTACCCGGACCAAGAAGAAGACCAATATTATTAAGACATGCTTACAGACCTCCAAAGAAAAAGGAGAAATACGAAGTTAAAGAAATATCAAAACAATCACATCAATAAAACATAAAAAAGGATTAAAATGGCAAAAAAAGGAAAAATACATAGCGCAAAGAACACAGAGAAAAAAGAAATAACAATACCAGAAATATTCGAAGGAAAATTAGAAAGAGAAGACTTAATCCGAAGAGCACACCATGCAGAGAGAAGCAGTAAATTTCAACCAAAAGGAACCGATCCAAGAGCAGGACTAAAAACTTCAGCTGACTACAGAGGAAGAAGAGGAAGCTACGGCGCCACAATAAACATAGGAAGAGCAAGATTACCTAGAATACTACACCCAGGTGGAAGACTGGGAGAAGTTAGAAAAGTACCACACTCAAGAGGAGGAAGGAGATCACACCCTCCAAAGCCAGAGAAAAAATTGAAAAAAGAAATAAACAAAAAAGAGAAAAAGAAAGCATTAAAAGAAGCACTAAAAGCAACTTCCGATGAAAAAACGATCAAAAAAAGAGGACATATAATATCAGAAGAAATAGAACTACCTATAATAATAGATAATGAAGCGGAAAAATTCAAAAAAACAAGACAAGTTAAAGAACTATTAGAAGAAATAGGATTAGGAAAAGATCTTGAAAAATCAAAAACGAAAAAAACAAGAGCTGGAAAAGGAAAAATGAGAGGAAGAAGAAAAAGACAGAGAAAAACCGCTCTAATAGTAGTGGGAGAAGATAAAGGAATAAAAAGAGCAACCAGAAATATACCTGGAGCAAACGCAGCAACTGTAAAAGAACTATCCATAGACCAACTAGCACCAGGAGGACAACCTGGAAGACTAACTATTTACACTGAAAATGCAATCAAAAAATTAGAAAATAAATTAAAATAACTAAAAAATGATTAAGATGAAGGAAATGACAACGGAAAAAGCAAGAGAAATAGTAAAATATCCTTTACTATCAGAAAAAGCTATGAACGCAATAGAACTAGAAAATAAACTGGTCTTCATAGTTAAACAAAATACAAATAAAAAACAAATAAAAAAAGCGATTGAAAAACTCTACGAAGTAGAAGTGGAAGATGTAAAGACATTAAATACAATGAAAAATGAAAAAAAAGCATTCATAAAATTAAAACCAGATCACAATGCAATGGACCTGGCAACGGACCTACAACTGATATAACAAGGTGAAAAAAAATGGGAAAAAGACTGAAACACCAGAGAAGAGGAAAAGGAACACCAACGTACAGAGCAAAAAAACAAAGATTCAAATCACCTACGAAATATAAAGAAATCGACGGAGAAACAATAGAAGGAGAAGTCACAGATATAATAGATGACCCATCAAGAACAGCACTAATAATGGAAATAAAATATGAAACAGGAGACAAAGGATACCTAACCGCACCAGAAGGTGTACAAGTGGGAGAAAGAATAAAAGAAGGTTTAAACGCAGAACCATCATTACATAACATAACCGCGCTCAAAAATATACCAGAAGGATACCCAATATATAATATAGAAAACACACCTGGAGATGGAGGAAAAATAGCAAAATCATCGGGAGCATTAAGCTGGATAAAAGCAAAAGAAGGAGAAAAAGTACAAGTAAGACTTCCAAGTAAGAGAACAAAAAAATTCAACCCTCAATGCAGAGCAACAATAGGAAAAGCAGCAGGAGGAGGAAGAACCGAAAAACCACTACTAAAAGCAGGAAAACAACACCATAAAAAGAAAGCAAGAGGTCAAAAATTCCCAACAGTAAGAGGAGTAAAGATGGCCGCAGTGGACCACCCATTCGGAGGAAAAGAACACCACGGAACAAAAACACACAAAGGAAAAACAGGATCACCAGGACAACACGTCGGATCATTCGGAGCAAGTAGAACCGGAAGAAAAAGAGGAAAAAAGAAAAATAAATAAAAGGTAGATAAAATGCCAAAAGAAAAATTCAAATACAGAGGAAAAACACCCGAAGAACTCAAAAAAATGTCAAGAGAAAAAGTAGCAGAACTGCTACCTGCAAGACAGAGAAGAACAATAAAGAGAGGACTAAGAGAAGAACACGAAAAACTAATGAAGAAAATAAAAGAAAATGATGGAGAAGACCTGATAAAAACACATCAAAGAGACTTAATAATTCTACCTGAAATATTTGGAAAAAAAATAAAGGTACATAATGGAAACGAATGGAAAACAATTGAAATAAAACCAGAAATGATAGGACATTACTTAGGAGAATTCGCATTAACAAGACCTGAAAAAGTCAAACACTCCGGACCAGGAATCGGAGCAACAAGAGGAACAAAATTCCTATCGGTAAAATAGCGTGATAAAATGAAATATAGTTACCAAGGAACAAGAGAAAATATAGCAAAAGCAAAAAAAACATCAGAAGCAGTATCACCAAAGAAGACAATGGAAACTTGTCGAGCAATAAGAGGAATGAAAGCTGATAAAGCAATAAAATACCTCGAAGAAGTGATTGAAGGAGGAAAACACGTACCATACACAAAACATAGGAAAAAAATGCCTCATCAAAAAAAAGGAAGCCCAGGAGGCTACCCAAAAAAATCAGCTGAAAAAGTAAAAGAAACAATAAAAAGTGCATTAAACAACGCTGAAAACCAAGGATTAGATACAGAAAACATGAAAATAGTTCATTCAGCAGCACACAAAACAATTTCAATAAGAAAACCACCTGGAAAACTAAGAAACAAATCAACAAAACTCACAAATATCGAAATAATATTAAAACAAAACAATTAACAGGAAAAGGATAAAAATGAAAGAAAAAGAATTCATAAAAAGCTCCATAAAAACACAAAAAGCAAAAAACCTATTAAAAAAAGAACTATCCAGAGCAGGAATAGTAAATATAGACATAGAACCAACCACACTCGGACACAGAATACGAATAGTAGCGGAAAAACCAGGATTAGTAATAGGTAAAAAAGGAAAAACAGTCAAAAGACTAAAAAACAAATTAGAAAAAGACCTAGGACTCGAAGATGTAGAAATAGACATAGAAGAAGTAGAAAGAAGAAACCTACATCCAGAATTAATATGTAACTGGATAAAAGCAATGTTATCAAGAGGCATGAGAGCAAATAGAGTTTCAAAAAGAGCTATAAACTCAATAATGGATGACGGAGCAATAGGAGCAGAGATAATAATAACAGGAGTAATAACGGGAGCAAACACATACTCAAAACAAGAAAAATCATCAAAAGGATACATCAAAAAAGCAGGAGACGAAACCAGAAAAGTAAGAGAGAAAAAAGACAGCGTAATACTACCACAAGGAAAAGTAGGAATCAAAGTAAAAATAGTCCCACCAGAAGC
This sequence comes from Candidatus Iainarchaeum sp., assembly GCA_003551125.1. Classification (GTDB taxonomy): domain Archaea; phylum B1Sed10-29; class B1Sed10-29; order B1Sed10-29; family B1Sed10-29; genus B1Sed10-29. Next base: position 10,017 of record PULY01000028.1, on the reverse strand, counting down.
ACAATTCAGAGATAAAACAAACCCAGAAGAATACATAGAAGTAAAAAAAGAAGAAAATAAAGAATCTGAAGAAGAAAAAGAAGAATAAAATGATAAAATGGCAATAAAAAAAATGTATGAATTAAGAGAAATGGGAAAAGAAGAACTAAAAGAACAATTAACCCAATTACAAAATGAATTAGCAAAAGAAAAAGCAGCGATAGCTTCAGGAACACAAGCAGACAACCCAGGAGGAGTCAAAGAACTGAGAAGAACAATTGCAAGAATCAAAACAATCTTAAAAGAAAGAGGTGCAAACTAATAAATGGCCCAAGAAATATGCTCAACATGTGGGATGCCGAAAGAAATCTGTGTATGTGAAGAAATAAGCAAAGAAGAACAAGAAATCACGGTAAAAATAGAAAGAAAGAGATACGGAAAAGAAATGACAGTAATAAAAGGATTTGGATCTGAAATCGATCTAGAATCCCTCGCAAGCAAGCTAAAAAAACAATTAGCATGTGGAGGAACATACAAAGAAAAAGAAGGAAAAATAGAATTACAAGGAAATCACAAAAGAAAAATGAAGGATATATTAAAAGACCTGAACTACACGGAAGATCAAATAAATATCAAATAACCACAAAACGAAAAAAATGTCAATAAAACAAGAAAAGAGAAAAAAAGCCCAATTGATAATGGGTGAATTGATAGGCAAAAAAACGGAAGTAAAAGAGAGCAAAGACCCAAATAAGAGAGGAATAAAAGGTAAAATAGTGGATGAGACAAAAAACACTGTAAAAATTGAAACAAAAAATGGAGAAGAAAAAACAATACCAAAAAAGACCTCAAAATTCACATTCAAAGAAAAAAACCAAGAAATTGAAATAAAAGGAGAAGAAATAAAACAAAGACCTGAAGACAGAATAAAGAAAAATTGGAGGAAATATAATGACCTGTACAGATAAAAATTGCCCTAAACACGGATCAATAAAAACATACGGAAACACATTCAAAATAAAAGTCACATCAACGAAACCAAAAGACACAATAATAGGAAGAAGAGAATACCTAGTTAAAGTTCCAAAATACGAAAGAAGCGAAAGAAGACACAGTAAAATAACAGCTCACAAACCTCAATGTCAAGATATAAAAGAAGGAGATACAGTCCAAGTAACAGAATGCAGACCAATAAGCAAGAAAAAACACTTTGTGGTAACAAAAAAAATAGGCGATTAAAATGAAAGGATTAGCAACAAACATAACACAAGCAGTCAGAATAGGAAGTAAAGTCAAAGTAGATGATAATAGCGGAGCAAAGAAAATCAGGATAGTCTCAAAAGAAGGCGGAAAAGGAAGAAGAAGGAGAAGACCAGGGATAGGAGTATCTGAAACATTCAAAGCATCAGTAATAGAAGGAAAAGTAGAAATGAGAAGAGAATTAGTAAGAGCAATATTAATAAGGCAAAAAAAAGAATTTAAAAGACCAAACGGACGAAGGATAAAATTTGAAGATAACGCAGCAGTACTAATAGACGATAAAGGAGTACCTGTAGGAAATGAGATAAAAGGAGTAGTAGCAAAAGAAGTGGGAGAAAGAATGCCAAAAGTAGCTACAATTGCGAAAAATGTTGTTTAATAAGTGATAAAATGAAAAGAAATACAAAAAAACCAGGAAAACAAAGAAAACTAGAAAAAAACGCAGCTCTTCATCAAAGACAAAAAAAGATGTCTGCAACGCTAAAACCAGAGCTAAAAGAAGAATTTGGAAAAAGAAGAGTACAAGTAAGAAAAGGAGATAAAGTAAAAATATTAAGAGGAGATAAAAAAGGAAAAACAGGGAAAGTAGAAAGAGTAAACCTGAATGACTACACAGTTGAAATAAAAGACATAGAAAGAGAAACACAAGATCAAGAAAGAGTAAACATCAAATTCCATCCATCAAACCTCATGATTACAAAAATAGATACTGAAGATAAAAAAAGAGAGAAAAAACTAAAAAAAGATGAAATAAAAGAGGATGAAAATGACTAAAGCGAGTAAGAGTAGAAAAAGACTAAACGCGCCGAAAACGCTCAAAATAAATAAAAAAGCAAACACCTGGACAGTAAAACCATCTCCAGGAACACACAAATTAGAAGAAGCAGTACCTCTAAAAACAGCTCTAAGAGACCACTTAAAAGTAGTTGAAAACGGTAAAGAAGCGGAAAAAATAATCAAAGAAGGAAAAATAGAAATAGATAAAAACACAGTAAAAAATCCAAAACACGCCGTAGGCTTTATGGATGTATTAACAATAAAGCCAAGTGAAAAAGACTACAGAGCAACCTACAACGAAAGAGGAAAAATAGAATTCATCGAGATAAATGAAAAAGAAGCAAAATACAAACTAGGCAGAGTAAAAAGAAGACAGAAAATAAAAGGTGGAGAAACACAAATAACTCTCCATGACGGTAGAAACTTAATAAGCGATGAAGCAAAAACAGGAGACACCGTAAAAATAAAAATACCTGAAAATAAATTAGAGAAAATAATCGAACTCAAAAAAGGAAACCAAGCATACATAAAAAGAGGAAAACATGCCGGAGAAATACAAAAAATAACAGGAAAAATGCCAGGAACAAAATCAAGACCAGCTCTGATAAAACTAGAGAATATAGAAACACAAGAAAGAAATGTATTCCCAATAGGAAAAGATAAACCTGAAATAAAAACAAGAGTAAACTAAAGGTGAAAAAATGACTGAACAAGAAAAAATAGGAATAGAAAAAGTAACAGTAAACATAGGAGTAGGAACATCAGGGGAAGAACTAAACAAAGCACAAAAACTACTGGAAAAGATAACAGGAAAAAAACCAGTTAAAACAAGAGGAAAATCTAAAGAACCTCAATGGGACGTCAGAGAAGGAAAAGCAATAGGTACAAAAGTAACACTAAGAGGAGAAAAAGCGGAAAAAATGATTGAAAAAGCATTCAAAGCAGTAGGAAATGAAGTCAAAAGAAAAAACTTCGATGAACATGGAAACCTAAACTTTGGAATCTCAGAATACATAGATATACCAGGAATAGAATATGATGCAAAAATAGGAATGATTGGAATGGATATAAACATCACAATGAAAAAATGGGGATACAGAAACTCCAAAAGAAAAATAGAAAGGAAAAAAACTCCTAAAAAACACAGGCTAAAGCCAGAAGAAACTATCAAATATCTAAAAAATAAATTTGATATAGAGATTAAAGAATGAAAGGTGAAAAGATGACAAAAGAAAAAGAAAAACGGTTTTCATACTCAAGAAAAGGAGAAAAAGAAAGAATATGTAGATTCTGCGGAAACAGACATGGAGTAATAAGAAAATACGGATTACTAATATGTAGAAAATGCTTCCGTGAAAAAGCAGAAGAATTAGGATTTAGAAAATACGGCGATTAAAAAAAACAAAAAACGTGATAAAAATGGATAGACTAGGAGAAGCAATGATAAACCTCAAAAACTCCGAAGAAGCGAGTAAAGAAGAATGCGTAATAAAACCAGCTTCAAAACTAATTGGAAACATACTTAAAATACTCCAAAAGAAAGGATACATAGGAGAGTATGAATTTATAGAGGATGGAAAAGCAGGAATATACAGAGTAATGCTAAAAGGAACAATAAATGACTGTAAAGCGATAAAGCCAAGATACCCTGTAAAGAAAAACGAATACTCAAAATGGAAAGAAAGTTACCTGCCAGCTGAGGGATTCGGACATCTCATAGTAACAACATCAAAAGGCATAATGACAGCAGAAGAAGCAGATGAAAGAGAAATCGGAGGAAGAGTAATAGCATACGTATACTAAGAAGTAACAAAAGGTGAAAAAATGCAAAGAGAAGTTGAAATACCGGAAGAAATGGAAATTGAGATCTCCAAAGATACTGTAAAAGTAGAGAAAAACGGAGAAACATTGGAAGAAAAATTCGATTTGGGAAAAATAAAACTCAAAAAAGAAGGAGACAAAATCACAATCACAGCGGAAGAACCGGTTAAAAAACATGAAAAAGCAATGCTGGGAACAATACAAGGAAAAATAAAAAACATGATAAAAGGACTACAAGAAGGACATGAATACAAACTCAGAATAATATACCGACACTTCCCGATGAAAGTAAAAAAAGAAGGAGACAAAATAAAAATAGAAAACTTCTCAGGTGAACAAAAACCCAGATACGTTGACATACTGGGAGACACAGAAGTAGAAATAAAAGGAGAAGAAATAACCATAAAAGGAAAAAACAAAGAAAAAGCAGGGCAAACAGCAGCAAACCTAGAACAAAAAACATGGATAAAAAATAAAGATCCAAGAGTATTCGAAGATGGAATATACATAGTGAAAAAAGCCAAGTAACCAAGGTGGATAAAATGACAAAAGAAAAAACGGAAAAAAACAAAAGAACACCAGTCAGTGGAAAAAGAAAAAAACCAAAATTCAAGAGACAAAGAACAAGATACAAAAAATTAAAGGAAAACTGGAGAAGACCAAGAGGAATGAATTCAAAACAAAGAAAAGGAAAAAAAGAAACACCAAAAAAACCAAGCATAGGTTACGGACAGCCTCGAGAAATAAGAGGACTACACCCATCAGGATATGAAGACAAACTAATACATAATCCAAATCAAATAGAAAAATTAAATCCTGAAAAACACGCAATAAGAATAGCTGGAAGCGTTGGAAAAAGAAAAAAAGAAAAAATAATAGAAAAAGCGGAAGATAAAAACTTCAAAATAATCAACAAATAGTGATAAAAATGGAACTAAATAAAGTTAAAGCATTAGCAGCAAAGGTCATGAAAACAGGGGAAAAAAGAATCAAAATAATAAGACCAGAGGAAGCAAGAGAAGTAATGACAAGACAAGACGTCAAAGAAAAAATAAAAGAAGGAGCAATAGTTAAAAAACAGAAAAAAGGAACCAGCAGAGGAAGAGCAAGAAAAAAACAATCACAAAAGAAAAAAGGAAGAAAGAAAGGAAAAGGAAAAAGAAAAGGAGCAAAAGAAGCTAGAAGAAAATCAAAAGATGAATGGATACAAAGAGTAAGAGCTCAAAGAAAAAAACTGAAAAAAATAAAACCACAATTGAAGGAAGGAGCATATCAAGACCTATACAGAAAAATAAAAGGAAATACATTCAAAAGTAAAAGACAACTCATGAACTACATCAAAGAAAAAAATCTGAAAAAAGGAGATAAAGATGGCTAAAGGAAAAAGATACAGAGTACCAAGACGAAGAAGAAGAGAAGGTAAAACTGATTACAGAAAAAGAATCAGCCTAATAAAATCAAGAAAGAAAAGATTAGTAGTAAGAATACAAAATAATACGATAATATCACAAATAATCGAATATAATCCAAAAGGAGACGAAACCATTACACAAGCAATATCAAAAGAACTAAAAGAATACGGTTATGAAGGAAACTATTCAAACATCCCTGCAGCATACCTAACAGGATTACTAATAGGAAAAAGAGCGCAGGAAAAAGAAATAAAAGAAGCAGTACTCGACATAGGCCGTAGAACACCAGTAAAAGGAAGTAAAACATTCGCTGTTCTAAAAGGAGCAGTTGAAGCAGGAATGGAAATACCTCACGGTAAAAAAGTACTTCCAGATGAAGAAAGAATAAAAGGAAAACACATAGAAGAATACAAAGATAAAGACCTTAAAATAAATGAAATAGCTGAAAAAATAAAAAATAAATAAAAAATCCATCAAAAGAGGAAAGATAAAATGACGGAAAATTGGGAACCAAAAACAGAATTAGGAAGAAAAGTAAAAAACGGAGAAATAACGAACTTCGAACAAATCTACAAATATAGAAAACCTATACTGGAACATGAAATTGTAGAAAAACTATTACCTAGAATGGAAGAAGAAAAGATAGATGTAATGAGAGTAACAAGAGTAACTGACTCAGGAAGAAAATTCTCGTTAAACATAACAGTAGCAGTAGGAGATAAAAATGGTCACGTAGGAATAGGAGAACAAAAAGGAAGAGAATACGGACCAACAATAGAAAAAGCGGTAAAAAACGCAAAAAGAAACGTACAATCAATAAGAAGAGGATGTGGATCATGGGAATGTGGATGTGGAGAAGAACATTCAATACCTCTAACAGTCAAAGGAAAAGAAGGATCCACTGAAATAACAATCAAACCAGCACCAAAAGGAACCGGGATAGTAGCAGGAGAAACAGCTAAAAAAATACTCAAACTAGCAGGAATAAAAGACGCATGGACAAAAACAAGAGGAAAAACAAGAACAAACAAAAACTACGGAAAAGCAACCTTGAAAGCATTAAAACAAACAAGAGAAAAAAGACAAAAAGAAAAACAAAAAGGTGAAGGAAAATGATAGCAGCAATAAGACTAAGAGGAAATGTAAATCTTCCAAAAAAAACAAGAGACACTCTAGAAATGCTTAAATTAAAAAATACTCATAATTGCAGGATACTACCGGATAAAAAAAGTTACGAAGGAATGCTAAAGAAAGTTGAAGGTTACGTAACATGGGGAGAAATAAACCAAGAAACACTGGAAAAACTGCTGGATAAAAAAGAAATAGAAAAACCAAAGAATATCGAAGAAAAAGGAATAGAAAAAACAATCAAACTACACCCTCCAAAAGGAGGATTCAAAGGATCCAAAAAAAGACACTACAACAACAAAGGAGAACTAGGAAATAGAGGAAAAGGAATAAACCAATTAATAGAAAGAATGATTTAACAAAGAGGTGTGAAAATGGCTAAGAAAAAGAAAAAGAAACACAGAGGAAGCAGAACCCACGGAAGAGGAAATACAAAACACGGAAGAGGACGAGGAAGCAGAAAAGGAACAGCATCAAGAAAAGGTGGAAGAAACTACATGCACTTAGTCAAGAAAGGACTAAAAAGGAAAAAAGGATTCAGCACCAAAAAACCGGAAGAAACGGGAATAAACTTAACAGATATAAATGAACTTATAACGGAAGAAACAGAAGAGATAAATCTAAAAGAACACGGATACGAAAAAGTACTGGGTGGAGGACAACTCAAAAAACCAATCAAGATAAAAGCTCAAAAATTCTCAAGCTCCGCAGAGAGAAAAATTGAAGAAAAAGGCGGAAAAGCAATTAAAATAGATAAATAAATTAAAAAGTTACCAAAAAGGTGGATAAGTGAACTTAAACATACTAAGACCACTAATAGAAATATTACCCGAAGTAAGAGAACCTGACATAACACCTAAGTTAAAGAAAAGGCTTATTTGGACAGGAGTAGCCTTAACGACATTTTTAGTACTAGGAATAATAAGACCAATAGGAGCAGCGATAGCTGAACAAGGTGAATTCCTAGAAAGTCTACAATTAATAACAGCTTCAGAGCTAGGTACACTAGCAACACTGGGAATTGGACCTATCGTAATGGCATCAATTATATTACAACTTCTAATCGGAGCAGACATAATAAATATGGATATGAGTGACCCTTCTCAAAAATCACTTTTCCAAGGAACACAGAAATTACTGGCAATAGTATTCTGTTTCTTTGAAGCGGGAGTATACGTAATAAGTGGATTCATACCAGCCACAGGAGGAGGACTAACATCAGCAATACTTATCCTACAACTAGCAGTAGGAGGAATCATGATCATATACCTGGACGAAGTAGTATCAAAATACGGCATAGGTTCAGGAGTAGGACTATTCATTGTAGCAGGAGTATCATCAACAATAATGTGGAGACTATTTAGCTGGGCAACCATACCAGGAACAGGAGAATTCATAGGACTCATACCTCAAATAATGAGGGGAACAATAATGGGAAACATACCTACAGAAGCAATATTCCCAATAATATTCACAGCAGTCGTTTTCCTAATAGCTGTTTACGTACAAACCATGAAAGTTGAGATACCACTAACCTCAAGCAGAATGAGAGGAAGAGGAACAAAATACCCATTAAAATTCATGTATCTATCAGTAATACCTGTAATATTCGTAGCAGCGCTATTCGCAAACATACAACTATGGGGGATAGCGATGGATAGAATGGGAATGCCGATATTAGGAGAATTTCACGATAATCAACCAGTATCCGGAGTAGCTTATTACTTACAAGCACCACACGGAGCACTTGGAACGCCCGCAGACATAAGAGCAACCGCACAAGATCCAAGAACAATATTTCAAATACTCTTCTATACAGGAGGAATGATTTTAGGTGCAATAGTATTTGGAAAGTTCTGGGCAAAAATGAGTAATATGACCAGTGAAGACGTAGCTGACCAACTAAAAGGAATAGGTCTACATGTCCCAGGATTCCGAAGAGATAAAAGAGTAATAAAAAGAGTTTTGGACCGATACATACCGCCATTAATAACTATATCAGCAGCAGCAGTAGCTATATTAGCAGTACTAGCTGATCTAACGGGAGCAGTAGGAACAGGAATGGGAATACTACTACTAGTAGGAATCCTATACCAAATCTACGAATCATTAGCCAGTGAAGAAGCATTTAGAGATATACCTGGAATAGATCCAAGCAAACTACCAACTTAAGCTTTTAAATATTTAAGAGAATAGTTCGGCTCACCCAAACCCCTCAAAAAGGTGGAAAAATGAAAGCTATAATAATAGGAATACCTGGAGTTGGAAAAACAACAGTTCTAAAAGAAGCATCAAAACAACTACCGAAATATGAAACAGTTAACTTTGGAACAAAAATGCTTGAAACGGCAAAAAAACGAGAAATAGTGGAAGATAGAGACCAAATAAGAAAACTATCGCCAGAAAAAACTAAAAAACTCCAGAAAGAAACAGCAAAAAAAATGAAGAAAAAAAAGAAACTGCTAATAGATACACATCTGGCTATAGAAACACCAAAAGGAATAGTACCAGGAATACCAAAATGGGTAGCGGAAAAAATAAAGCCGGACCGAATAATACTAATAGAAGCGGAACCAAATGAAATAAGAAGTAGGAGAAAAAAAGATAAAACCAGGAAAAGAAGTGATTTTACACTACCACCAGAACAACATCAAAAGCTAAACAGGTACTACGCAGCATCAATATCTACCATAACAGGAGCTGTCATAAAAATAATTAAAAATAAACCAAATAAATCAAAAAAAGCCGGTAAAGAACTTGTAAAAACCATGAAAGAATAAAAAAAGGTGAAATAAATGGACCCACAAATAACAATAGCAATAGTAGCCGTAATAGTATCATCAATGTCAACACTAGTTCAAAAGCTATTAGTTAATCAAGACAGAGTAGAAGAAATAAAAGAAGAGATGAATAAACTGAAAAAAGAATCAAAAGAAAAGCCAGAGGACAAAGAGATTCAAAAAGAAATGTTCTCACTATCAAAGGAAATGATGAAAAACAACTTCAAACCAATGCTAATAACAATGCTACCAATACTGCTAGTTTTCCTATGGCTAAGAAGAACATTTGGAGAAATAGGAACCGTAGCACACCTACCAGTTCTCAACATAGGTCTAAGTTGGATATGGTGGTACATACTAATTTCAATAACAGTAAGCCTAATACTCGAAGCAATCTATAAGACACATAGAAAAAGAAAGAAGAAAGACAAAAAATGATAATAACTATTTCTGGAACTCCAGGAGCAGGAGACACCACAGCCACAGACATGTTAGGTGAAGAACTAGGCTATAAAGTAATAAAAATAGGAGAAATGTGCAGAAAATTAGCAAAAGAAAAAGAACTGGAAATAGAACAACTCTGGAAAAAACAAGAAGAAGAACCCGAAGAACTGAGAAAATTCAACAGAGAAATAGATCAAAAACAGAAAAAGAAAATGAAGAAAAAGGAAAAAATAGTAATAAACGGAAAACTAAGCGCATATCACGTTCAAAATGCAGATCTAAAAATATTTCTAACAGCGGATATAGAAGAAAGGGCCAAAAGAATTCTAATGAGAAAAAAAATAGGAAGAAAAAAATACGCGGAAAAAGTAGATAACAAAGAGGAAACGAAGAAAAAACTGGAACCTGAAGAAATG
>PULY01000019.1 GCA_003551125.1 Candidatus Iainarchaeum sp. | reverse complement strand
GCGTTTGTTGTTTCATTATTCTGCTAACTGCTTTTTTCATTTCTTCCGATTTTTCATCCAATCCAGAGTAATCTATTTCGAGATTAATGTCTTTTTCTATTACTTTTAACAGGTTTTTAGCCGCGTTTGGATCTATGAATTTCCCATGTGTTTGTCCCATTAAGCATATTCCAGGTATATTATTTCTTCTACCGTATTCAAGAAGTAGTCCTGCTGCTCCTATTATTGGACCTTGTCTGTCGAATTTAACTCCATATTCTTTGTATTTATCTTTAATTTTCTTATCCGTTACTGCTCCGTACACAGTTGGATCTTTCTGAAGTTGTTTTGTTCCAAGTCCTCCTAATGTATATATGAAACTCGTATTAAGCTCACTTGCTTCTTCAGCTACCTTTTTTGATAGTAAGTGTTGTGCTTCCGCTGTGGTTCCTTGGTCTCTGCCTTTGAATAGAATTATATCTTTTTCTTTTTTTCTTTTGAGGTAGAGTAATTCATTTTTCCTTGGAACTATCTCGGAATCTTTATTCATATCAACTTGAGGAGAGAATAAATCTGATTCTATCTCAGCGTATTTTTTGAAGTCTTTTTCCTTTGCCAAGTAATCTAAACTTATTTTTCCAACCATTCCTATTCCTGGTAATCCTTCTATTAGTACTGGTGAATCCAGTTCTATTTCTTCGAGTTTATTTATCTCTATTTTCATTTGAGCCACCTTCATTTTCCTCTGTGGAAATCTACTTTTCCTTTTCCTTCCATTGCTTCATTTATTTTTTTCTTAGCTTCATCCAGTTTTTCTTCAGCCGATTCGTAGTCGCTTGAAGTTATTTTTATTTTGTACTTTGGAGCTGATACATACTCCATTCTAACGTTTTCCTGTTCCACTGATTCCATCGATTTCTTTATTATTTCTATTCCATTTCCTTCAAGTGTACTAATTTCAAATATTCCTTCTATTGTGACTTCCGGAGGTTTTATATTTTCTTCTGAGTATTCTAAAATTTTCTTTTTCCATTTTTCAGGTATTTCTATGTCTTCAAGAGCTTCTTCACCTTTTGCGGATGCTTCTTCAAATGCTAGATACCCTTCTCCGTATTCTTCGTTGAGTTTAGGTATTATCTTTTCCTTGGCCTCTTCAGGATCTTCTTCAAGATCCTTCGCTAGTTTACCTATTATTTTATCTGTTCTTTTTTCCCTTTTCCATTGATTCATTTTTCTTTTTATCTGTGTATCCGTAACATCTTTTAATGAAAGATTAATAGTTCTTTCGCCTTTATCTACTTTTAGAACTTCAGCTACTCTTGTTTCTCCGACTGAAACATGGCTTCTTATATTTTTAACCCAGCTCTTAGTCACATTACTTATGTGAACAAAGCCGTCTCTTTTTTCGTATTCTATTAAGTCAGCTATGGCTCCGTAGTCCATTATTCTTTTTATTTTAACTATGACTAACTCGTTTTCTTTTGGCCATCCTTTTTTCTTCATCTGTTCACCTGTAGTTCAGTTGATTATTTAGAATTATTTATTCAAGGGTTTTTCTTATCTTAGCTTTTATCTTTGCTTTTCCGCCTGTTGATTCCGCCAGTGTTTCTCCGCAGTTTCTACATTTTATCTCATTGGATGCTGAGTTGAAAATAATTTGTTTTTCACTGCATTTGTTACATTCTACTTTTAGGAATTTTGATTTGGGTTCTTTGAAGTATTTTGGCATTCTTCCACCTCTCCGTATTCTTTTTTAGTTCTTTTATCTTTCTATTTCTATTTTTTTCCTTGATCTTGGATAGTTCTTTTCTTGTTTTTTTCCGCATTCACTGCATTCTAACAATACTTTTCTTTTCTTGCTCTGTTTTACAGGGTTTGCTTTTTCACCTACTCTTGATTTATATCCGCTTGTTCTTCTTCTGTGTTTTCTGTTTCCTTTTGCCATTCCTCTATCTGATCTTCCTCTTTCTCTAACTTGTTTTGCTCTGTGTTCTTGGTGTTTTCTGCATTTTGAGCAGTATGTCTTGATTTTTTCAGGTATCTTCATCTTGATCACCTTCTGTTTTCTCTATTTTTTTAGCGAGTCCCTTTTTTGAAAGTATCTTCGCTTGTTCTTTTGGTATTTTGATTTTTGTGTCTGGTTTGTAGGGTCCTAATTTTTGTAAGTTATCAGAAACAAATTCTGGTACTTCTTTTAGTATTTTTACCATTACTTTATTTAAATCTTCGTCTTGAGTTTTCTTTTTCCGTGTTTTTTCCTTTTCTTCTTTTTTTGATGGTTGTTTTATGTTCATTTCTTCTTCATCGGAGGTTTTTTTACCTTCTAAGATGTTCTCTAGATCTTCTCTTCCTTTTTTTATTGTTTTCCTTAGATTTTGATATATTTCTCTTTCTTTTCTGGTTAGGTTGTATTCTTCAGGGTTTTTTTCAGCGTATTTGAGTGCTCTTGAAAGTATTTTTCTTTCTCTTTTTCTGTATATGTCTTTTGCTATTTTTTTTATGTTCTCGAGATCTTTTTTTATTTTTGGACTCATTGTCTCTTCGTATTCTTGGTGTTTTTCCTTCATTAATTCTTTTAGTTTCTCGTAGAAACCGTCCTTTACTTGGACTAGTTTAGCCGTGTTTTTTTCCTTTCTGAGGTATTTTCTTAATTGATCGTAATCCATGTATTCACCATTTTGGTTCCGCGTGTTGCTTGCATGTTAGGAAAAGTGCCAGGTATTCTTCCACTTCTATTTCTTCATTTGGTTCGAATGGACCGTGTTTTTTTCCTTTTAAGTGTAGTTTAGGTGTTTCTTTTATTATCTTGATTTTTGTGGGTTTTTCTCCAAATATTACAGTATCTTCAAATGGTTTAAATTCCTTAAGATCTTTCATTTTTATTTCGTTTGCAAGTAAGCTTGATCCTCCATGTATCGTATCTGGTAATCTCATTAGTCTTGATGCGTCAAGCGTTACTGGATGATCTATAGGTGTTTTTAATTGTATTTTTCTGTTTTCCAGTACTTTTCTCCATAGTGTTTCCGGTCCGGGCAATGTGTCGTAGTTTCCTTTTTTTATGCCCTGTATTATTTGTTCTCTTCTTTCTATTAAATCTTTTATCTTCCTTTGGTTTATTCCTAGTTCCTTCATTTTTTCCCTGTCACTTTGTTTTACAAATTCAAGTATCTCTCTCGCTATTTTTCCTCTCCATCCTTTTTCTGTGGGTTTTGGACCGTTTTTCTTGAACTCTGGAGTGATTAAATCATTTGCCATTATGTAGTCAACGATTTCTTTTCTTCCTAACTCGTTTAGTTGCTGTGCTTTTGGATCTCTGACTTTCACGTGGTATCCTCTGTTTCCACTGAAGTTTATCTCTATTTTTTCTTTGTCAAATCCAAAATCTTTTATTAAAAAGTTATCTATTAGTTTCTGAGTTTCTCTTTTGACTTCTTCTATACATTGATAACATGTTAATGTATCGTGTGGACAATCATGATCTAGATCAAATGCTAAATCTCCTTTCATGTATTGTTTTTTCTTCATCGGTCTTCTCTCTGGATATTCGTAGTACGCTGCTGAGTAGGATATGAATCTCGGGCTTTCTGAAACTAAATATTTATTTAGATCTTTTTTTGTAGGTATTGAGATATGTCTATAATTTATCTTATCTTTTATTCCTACTCCAAATTCTCTTTTATCTATCTCTGGGGGTGCTTTCACCTTGTTTTCTTCGTAATATTCGCTTATTTTCTCTCTTATCTTCTTAAGTGATTTTCTATTCATCTTATCGTACCTCACTATTTCCACGTAGGATAAGGTCTAATCTTATCGTACCTCACTATTTCCACGTAGGATAAGGTCTAATCTTATCGTACCTCATTATCTTCATGTAGGATAAGGTTTCATCTTATCGTACCTCACTATTTCCACGTAGGATAAGGTTTGTCTTATTCTTTCTTTTTTTGTTTCTTGTAATAGGATAGAGGATGTTTTACATTACAGTCCGCTACACATAATCCGTATGTTTTTATTTTGCTGCAAGAGGGACATTTATATCTGGTTCCTCCTCCTTTTTTACCTGAAGCGTGTTCAAGATGGTAACGTGTTTTTCCTTCTTTGAAGTTAGGTTGTCCTTTGAATGGTTTTATCATTTCATCTACACTCATTCCTATATTTACCATGAATGTTGCCAATACAAATCTTGGTTGGTGTCCAACATCTTCTCCTGTACTTAATTCGTCGTATATTTTCTTCATGCATGGTGGAAATGCTTTTATCTCTGTTTTTCCGTAGTCGCTTGGTTCAGTTGTGTATCTTGTTTTTCTGTATTTCTTTATTTCTTCAGCTAGTTCTTTTATTTTTTCCGGGAGTTCTTTTGGTTTTTCTTGGTTTTTTATGCTGTGATATACGTGGCTTGATATTAGTTCAATTAATTGTTCTTGATTTAGGTAGATGTGTCCCTTCTCTATCTCTTGGTTTATGAGTTTGTATTTTTTTCCTCTCGGTTTTTTGTTGAGGTATCTGTGTATTGGTATTTTATATGGTTTGTTTTCATTTTCTGTTTTTTCAATTTCGAGCGTCTCTTCGGCTATTTCTTCTATTGTTGAAGATTTTTCCAGTTTGAGATAATGTTTTGTTTTTTCTGCTTCATTCTTACCTATCTTCTGTTTTATGTATCTGTCATTTGTCTGTGCTGCTACTATTTTGGTTAGTGGATACGAAACTATTTCTCTTATTAGTGTATCTTTCCAGGCGTTTCTTATCATTCTTAAATGTTTTTCTGGGTTATCTGTATTTTTTAATGCTGATTCTATTCTTCTCTCTGCTTCTTTTATGAATTCATCTCCTATTTTATTTAAATTGAAATCTTTAAGTATTTCTTTAGCTTTTTCTGTAAAAGGATATTTTGCACAGAGTTTCAGTGTTTCTTCATCCATATTGGTTTTTTGGTTCCCGAGAGTTATAATCTTGAGGTAGTTAGTTTTGAAACGTCCTCTTTTGTTAAGGAAAATATTTATTTGTATTTGTTAAAAATAAATTTTTATCTTAGAATTTCAATTATTTCTTTTCTTCCTTTGAAATTGGTTTCTTCAAGTAGTCTTTTGCACTTCAGAAGAAAATTTTTACTTATCAGAATTTAGTAGCGCTAAAAGATTTTTTCAAATGAGAGGTTAATCCAGTGTTTTCCTTTATCTATATCGATATTCCTTTACTTTCTTCTAGTTCTTCGTCAAAGATATTTCCTGTTACTTTTTAACTTGGGCACATTCCTGGGCAATCAGCTGAAGACATACACATATATACTCCATCTCCACAATCACAGCATATTTGGTCGTCTGGACATCCTCCACATGGATCTTCTACACATTCTCCTAGTTCCGAATCATATACGTATCCTGGATTACATTGATAAGTGCATGTTCCACTTGTTGTGCAACTTGCTATACCTCTACAAGAATACCAATCAGCGTTAGGTACTTGGTCGCATGTACAATCTTCAGATACTTGATATGAGCTAGAACAACCATCATTTATTATTTCAGCGTTTTCTATTTCTGGGCAGGACGCGTCACAAGTACTATCCCAACTACACTCCTCACTACTATCACACACCCCACCTGCACAAAATATTGATCCTTCTTGTTCACAGTTACTCAATGTGAATTCTTCACCTACCTCTTCTTCTTCGAAGTGTGCTGTTACTGTTTTGTCTTCATCCATTGTTACTGTACATGTCGATGATGTTGACCCATCACATTCTGCTCCTGACCAGTGGCTAAATTCCCATCCAATAGCAGCATGGTGGCTAATTGATACTGAAGAGCCTTCTTCATAGTAATGTGTTCCTTCCGATGGCGTTGTTTCTCCATTTCCCTGTATATTAATCGTTAATTCATGTGCATCTTCTACACATTTTCCTAAATCTGAGTCGTAATATTGTCCTTCTTCTTCACATTCGTAAGTGCATTCTCCACTTGCCGTGCAGCTTGCCATGCCATGACACCAATCATCTCCATCAGGACCTAATCCTGCCACACATGTACAATCTTGGGTTGCCTGATATGAGCTAGAACAACCCTCGCCAATTATGTTAGCGTTTTCTATTTCTGGGCAGGACGCGTCACAAGTACTATCCCAACTACACTCCTCACTACTATCACACACCCCACCTGCACAAAATATTGATCCTTCTTGTTCACAGTTACTCAGTGTAAATTGATATTTATCTGATTCTTCTACACATCTTTGTTCTCCTGCATCGTAAACATATCCTTCTTCTACACATTGGTAGTTACATCTTCCACTTACACTACAAGATGCAGAACCGTGACAAACGCCAATGTCTCCTCCATTAATCATATCATCTCTACAACCACAAGATTCGTAAACATCTCTTCCACTTGAACAGCTATCAGATAACCTTATTGCTCCATCCACATCTGGGCATTCTGAACCACAAGTATCATCCCAACTACATTCTACATCACTATCACATGTTCCACCGTCACAAGATATACTCCCTGTTGATCTGCAACCTAAATCAAATTCTTCTCCTTCTGCCTCTTGATCTTCTTCGAAGTGTGCTGCTACTGTTTTATGATTATTCATTGTTACTGTACATGTCGATGATGTTGACCCATCACATTCTGCTCCTGACCAGTGGCTAAATTCCCATCCACTAGCAGAACTTTGAGTTATGGTAACAGATTCACCTTCTTCATAAGTAGTAGTACCACTTGGATCAGTCGAACCCTGACCAACAGTATCAACTGTTAATGTATAAGTTTCTACCTCTAAACATGCTAAACCATCCGCTCCTAAATATATTTGATCCTCCATTCCTCTCTGGCAACATTGAATTGCATTTTCAGCTAACCCTTCTTCTTCTACCGGTTCGCATGCATCTATACAGAAGTTACATGGATCGTTTGGATTTGCTGCTCTTCTTAAACTACATTGTGCTGCTGCTGATCTACATTGTTCTATTAGTACGTCTTCTCTTTGTGTTCCAACTGCTCCTGTTACCAACACTGTTACAACTGACGCTACAATTAGAACTGCTGCTATAATTATTAAGTATTCCATTGCTCCCTGAGATCTTGATTTAGCTTTCGTTTCCAATTGACTCACTTTCAACACTTTTTAATCAAACAACTATATACTATATATGTTAACACATAAGTTGTTTTTAAATGTTTCCTTTGTTAGTCTTATACATATTTTATTCTTCTACTCTGGGTGCGAGATAATATGTAAGAGTTGCTTCTCCTATCCCATATTTGAGTTTAAGAGGGTTGTTTGTCTTTAAGTTGAGAGTTACTATGCTTTTGGATGTTGCTCCTACTAATAGGTCTTTTAGGTATTCTATTGGAAATATCGCTGTTTGCTCTTCATTTACATCGTAGTCGAGTATTACGTCTTCATCTTTACTTATCGTTGTCTTCAAATTTCCTTTATCTCCCTCAGCTTTCACTTCTAATTCATCAGATTTTGATATTATCTTCACATGACTTGCTACAAGATTAGCATCGCTTAATATGTCTTTTAGAGTCGATCCATTAATCTTTATTTCTGTATCAAAATCTATTGATGGTTCATTGACTCCATTTTCAGATAAGTTGAGTAATGGTAAGTCAAACTCTCTTTCTACTTTTCCTTGGAAATCTATTTTTAATCTTGAACTGGATTCATCTAGTTCTAGGTTTAAAGAGTCGCTTGATCTTGCTGTTTTTGTCCTATCATTTAAATCATTCAAATTTAATTGTATCTCATCTTCTTCCACTTCAAATTCTCTGAAAGCTTGTTTTGGCATGTAGAAACTAACCATAGCAATCTGTGATGGATCCATTGCTCTTAATCTTATTCCTTCTTCATTTATCTTAAATTTACCTTCATCTATTAGAGTATTTAATGTGTTTACGCATTTCTTGAAATTTTGTGCATTTTCGAGTTGAATTTTAAACATTTTGTTTCCTCCCATTGATTTGTTTGTCCTTGTGTTTTTTATGGAACGCATTTATTTATTTCTTCTTATTTGACTTTTCAATATTAATTTATTCACATATTTATTCAACAGGTTAATTTGTATTCGTAATTGGTACCTGGATTTGAATGTCCATCACAGAATGGAACTACATCACAGAAGAATAATTTTATGTGTCCCAATATTGGTATTCTCCAACCTGTTTTTCTACCAACCAACATATCCTCCGTTACAAGTGTTGATAGACATGCTTGTTCTCTAGTACTTACTAATTCTTGACTATCTTGTGGTAATAAAATTGTTTCTCCTCTTGAGTACCCTAAGCATAACGCTCTTTCTCCTTCAAGTTCTTTTTGTGTTATTTGATCAGGCATTGGATTTGCATCTCCCTGTGTTAATAGAATCGTTTCTCCTTGAGCAAAATCTGCTTCTTCGGTGAACTCGAGTTTTGCCAAAGCCCTGTGGATTATCTGTGTTCCAGTTGGATGTGATACATATGTAACTATATCGTTTTCCGAATTTTTTGTTATATCTTGATTATTTATAGTAAGAGTATCGGTTTCTTCATTATATGTGTAGTTTAGTTTTCCATCTATAGTTATGGTTGGTGCCTCTATATCTTGCATATCCGTTCCTCTGAGCACAATAACATTTCCTATATTCAGATATGGTTGTTGGCTGCAGCTGGATACTACTATCATAGGCGTGCTTGTTCCTAATGCTGCCGGTAATATTACGTAGTATATTAATAATGCTGCTGCTATTGAAATTCCCCAGTCTCTTATTTCTCTTTTTATTTTTTCTTTTTTTGTTCTTTCCTCTTTTTTTCTTTCTTTGCCTCTTATCTTCTTATTCATTTTTTTGAAGGCTTCTTTAATTTTTTTTATTGTCATTTGAATCTTTTTATTCATTTATTTGCCTCTGTTATCGATCTAGCTATCTTTTTAGTTATTCTAAGCGATTCAGGATAGTTTCCCTTATGAATCATCTTTTCAATTATTCTTTCGGTTTCTTTATTATTTAATCCTATACTCGAATAATAAATATTTTTTTCTTCGTGTTTTCTGTATTTGGGGTTCTCATTTAGTTTTTTTAGTTTTTCTTCAGAGTTTTCAACTTTCTTTATAGCTTTTTTTATTTTTTCTTCACTGGGTTTTTTGCTAAGAACTGTTATAACTGGTTTTTTAGTTTTTTCATATATTCTAGGTATATTAATTATGTTTAATCCTGCTATAGTAGTCCCTTGTAGTAAGAATAAGTTTGATTGCTTTACTGAGTTTTTTTCATTGTTGAGTTCTATTATTTTATTCGTGGCGTTTTCTCCATCGATTTTTACTCTTGTTGTTTCTATATTCTCTATGTAAAATTTTCCTTGTGTTGTTACTGCTGTTATAGTTGTTTCTTTTTGTTTTTCTCTGTTGAATGAACCATCAGCTACTGCTGTGGTTTTAATTTGTTTATTAGCTAGATTTTGGTTCATTTTACACCTTTAAGCATATTTAGATACTATTATCAGTTCAATGAAAATTTTTTAGATTGAAAATTCCAAAATAGAGTTTTATTTTATTCTATCTGTTTTTTGAGATCTTTCATAGTTTCTTCTATTTCTTCGGATGCTTTCTTAAGAATTTCTTTAGGTTTTTTGCTTTTCTTGGTCTCTAAGTATATATCCGGTGAACTTATTCTTGGGTGCTTCACGTCGTACTGTGCTATTTTAACTTCTTTCATATCCTGTAAAGTATCTACTAACAAGTTTGCAAATGTGTGGTCCTCTCCTTCTATCTCAAATTTCATTACATTTTTAGGTGTATCTTCTTCATCTTTCATTTTTATCTTCATTTTTTCACCTTTTTATTTTATATTTCCTTCTCTGTAGTCCTTCGCGGTTTTTCTAGTTGTTTTTTCACCGCATTGACTACATTTTACTTTGTCTCTTCCTATTTTTTCCATTGGTTTTCTGCACTTAGAGCAGTATGCTTTTATAGTTCCCAGATTTCCTTGGTCTGTTGCTAGTTCAACTGTTGTTTCATCTACTCCTGTTATTTTTGCTCTTACTATGTCTCCTATCCTGTACTGTGTTTTTATATCATCTATGTAGTCATCTTTTATATTACTTATATGTAGTATCGCTTGTTTTTCATTTGGTATAAAAGTGAATTTTTTTGATTCAAAGGGCGCTGGTTCTATTTCAAGTACTTGGTCCCTTGTTCTTGTTACTTTTCCAAGTATTACTGTTCCTGGTGCTTGCATCTTAGGAATTTTTGTTTTTGCTCTTACTTCCGCTTTGTGTTTCTTTTTATCAAGCTTCAATTTACCTGTATTTGAGGATCTTATCTCTCCTTCTTCTGAGTTTTTATAAGTTCCGAATCCTGATTCATATTCTTCTTGCGTTCCTATGTATTCTCCTGGTAGTGTAAACATTTTTATCTCTTCTCCTTTTAGTTTATTCTTTCAAAGAATTATCTCTATTTCCATTTATGTATTGATATTTTATTTATCCCTATTTATATATCGTATGGTTGTGATTTTAAAAGTAAAAACAATCATTTGAAGCCAATAGAAATAACAAAAACACTAATAGGGAGATGGATAATCGTCACAAGGTTCAAGTGAACAATAGTATGATCCTTCATCTGAATCATAACAACAGTAATGATATGGACTGCAACATAATGATGTTTCATGGCCTTCACCACAACAAGTCCAATCACTAGGGCAATCTGCATCTCTATAGCATGTTACTGGATCTTCTTCATCAGTAAAGTGTACTGTTACTTCT
>PULY01000059.1 GCA_003551125.1 Candidatus Iainarchaeum sp. | reverse complement strand
GTAAAGTCTTTTAGTGCTTCTTTATCTGAAAAATCATATCCTTTTATTTTATTTCCATTTATTTCTAGTTCGTGTACCTCTCCGTTGGGTTCCATTATAGCCCATGTTGATTCAAGATCTTCTTCCGCTTTCAAGGCCTCGGATTCTATCTCTTTTTTTTCATCGGAAGTTATTCTTCTACTTAATTCTGATAATGGATGTCCTTTACATTTAATATCAAATGATTTATACCATCCGAAAGGCGATTTATGAACCTCTAAATTTGTCTCTTTGAGTAATTTCTCTTCTTTCTTAATTATTTTTTGAGCTGTCTTTGGTGAAGAAGGATCTTCCGTTAAGTGTACAAATGGATATAGTACTATTTTACCAGTGTTTACTTTTTCAGATATGTCCAGTATTTCTTCAACTGTTTTTTCAGCTATTATTTCTTCTTTACCCTCATCTATCTTCTCTGAACCTTGAAAAACAACTAGACATTCTTCTATTCTCTCTTTTCTTTTTTCAGGCTCTTCAGCATTTTTTATTGCTTTTTTCTTTGCCTCGTATTCAAGATGATCTGCATGTATAGAAAGTATTTTCATATTCTTCTCCTCTTTGCTAGATTCACAGTAATTAATTTATTTACTCCGTATATATAATTATACTGATTGATAACATACTGGATTTAAGTACTGCAAATTTCTAAATTAAATTAGGAGAAAAAAACGTATGATACCATGAGTCCCTTAAAAAGATTTTTTGAAAAAAAGAAAAAGAAGAAAAAGAGGGAGAAAGAAAGTTTTCAACCAGTTAAGAATATAAGAGAACCAGGAAGAGTTACACCTTCAATCAATTCATATGGAAACCTAAAAGATAAAAAGGGAAGAGAAAAGATAGTTGAGAAACTCAATAGAATGCCTAAATCCGATGCGAGTAAGACTCTTAGAAAATCTATAAGGCAGAAAAAACAATTACTTGATATTGCTGAAAAGAAAGGAAGAAAGGGAATATCTGAAAAAATGGAAGAAGATATAAAGAACTTAGAAAAAATTAGGAAAAAGCTCGTTGAAGAAGCTCAATAGATTCTTCAAAAAATAGATGTATTAAATTTTCAATTAATTAATTTTGTACACAGTTGTATTCTCTCTAGCAGTTACTTTTTCTTCAGATTTAGCTATTACAGTTATTTCAGATTCTTTTTCAGATTCTATTTCATTAACTATAAATGGATTGTAGGCCACTGGTCCGAGGACTGCTATCTTATCTCCTTTTTTCAGTTTTCCGTTTTTCTCTATTGTTATTTTTGCTTCAGAACCCTTCATTTCTTTGAATTTCTTAACTGTTCCTATTTTTTCCCTTGACATTTTTATCATTTTTTAACTGTTTCTATTGGAATTTCTTGTTTTAGAAGATCTTTATCTTCCCATTCAATTTTTTCTTTATCTTCATCTATTTTTATTAATCTAATTGAATTATACTCTTTTCTTACTCCTTTGAAAAGATCTCTTGCTTCTTCTCTACTTGGTTTTCTGTCTCTCCATTGAGCGCTTTTATTGATCCATTTTCCATTCTTTTTTCCTTGTACTCTCCAGTAGCTATTCATTTTAATCATTATTTTTTCTTTCTTTTTGAGTCATGAAAGGATTTTCTAAGTGTTCTTTGTAGTATTCATTTACTTCTTTTTTCTTCTCTTCCGATATATCTCTGATATAATTGTCATCTTGTAATTTCTTACCTGTTCTCTTTTCCCATTCTTCAGGTGGCATGCTGTATTCTCTTTGTATTTTATCTCTATAAAGTTCAGGTATTACATTGAAGGCACAGAATGGGATTACTCTTCCATCTGGAAGAGTGTAGTGTATTACACATCTTTCTACTCTGTCTACATCGTAGTTGTAAGGATCTTGGAAATGCATGAATCCAATGAATAATGATTTATGGTGGAAATCTGCCAATGCCTCATAGTCATTTGCCGTTATTGCTTTTCTCAGAGATTTTTTCAAGTTGAGTCCCTTTGGTTTTTTCTCTTCATCTATGAATTTACTGATTCCAAGGAGAAGCTTCATTCCCGCTTTTGTTTTGGCTATTTTTTTGAATCTAGATGTTTCTATTTCTTCGGATATTTTACCTAAATATTTCATTAATCCATCAACATCTATGAATCTGGTTATTGGAATCAATTCATTGTTCTCTTGATCTATGTAAACGTAGGTTGCTGCTCCACATGCGAAATGTGGGCTTAATCTATATTGATCTTTACCTGTAAACTGTTCTATTAAGTCACTTACATTTGTTATTGATGGTATAGGGTAGAAATCTTCCTTTTTTATTTGACCATTTGTTTGATCTTCTATTTTTTCTATAGCGCCAGGAATCGTGATTCTTTGTTTTTCTCTTTGATTTTTAGGCATTCTTCCCACTAAACTAACGGGTTGAAAATTTATTCCACTTATTACATCGATGTTTGAAGATGCAAATTTAATTATGTCTCCTAATTGATCATCGTTGTGGTTTCCTATTACTGTTGGAACCAACACAATTACTGAACCTGCTTCTCTTATATTTTGTATAGCTTTTGGAGCTTCCCAATAATTCTTTGGGTTTACTTGTGGATTTGTACCGTCAAAACTTAAGTAATATACATTTGTTCCTGCCTCTTTCAATTCTTTAGCTATTTCAGGATCTTCTGCTATATTTATTCCTTCTGTATTCATTTGAACGTGATCGTAGCCTTCTTCTCTAAATATTTTTACAACTTCAGTTATATCGTCTCTTACTAGAGGTTCTCCACCTGTTATCTGTATTGCATTACATCCTACTGGTTCTTCTTGTTTCATTCTCTTAGCCATGTCTCTTATTTGTGCTTGACTTGGCTCATAAATAGGTTCTCCTTCTTTTGCGAAGAAGAAACAATAAAAACAATTTAAAGGACATCTGTTAGTTACTGCTATGTTACCTAAGTTTGTATGAGACTTGTGTTTTTCACATAAACCACAATTAAGAGGACAATTTATATCTTCTTCTTTTATTTTTACATCAGGATTTTTTAATTTCTTTCCCTTCCAGTCAGCTTCTTTTGCAGCCTGAAAATATTTCTCAGCATCTTCCCAATAAATAGATTGTATTTCACCATGCTCTTCACATTCTTTTTTCATTTTCACATGGTTATCTTCGACATAAAGGACTGCGGGAATCCTCATGTCGCTAAATTTTTCCTCTTCAACACATTCAGGACACAATGAAACAGTAATCCTGAATGCTTTTTCTTCAGGTAGATTTGTGAGGCTACTAACCTCCTTCTTTACTTCAGAGTCGCTTATATCCACATTCTTACTAACTGAAACTACTCCCGCATCTGTTTCTACTAAACGGTCCTTTGGGTATAGCTTTCCTCTTATTATTTCCGTCATTTAACCACTAATTGAATCAGAATAAAGTTAACCTGATTTTTCTTCTACTAAATGTTTTATATGAAGAGCTTTAAAAACATATTGTTGTAAATACCACAACAATATTCACTCAATGAAATTTTAGAAAAAAACAAGGAGACATAAAATGGATTCAAATTTAGTTAAAGACCTACAAACATTTGGATTATCAGAATATGAGTCAAAAGCATACACAGCATTAGTTTCAGCGGGAACTACATCAACAGTTACGGAACTATCACAAATATGTGATGTTCCAAGATCTAATCTATACTCAGTACTTGAAAGATTAAATAGAAAAGGATTCGTAGAAACACAAGGAGGAAGACCACAACTTTTCAAAGCTCTGGGACCAAAAGAAGTTCTTAGAGAAGTTGAAAAAGAGAAAAGAAAAGAATTAGAAGAAGCAAGAGAAAATGCGATGGAAAAACTTGAAAAATTGAAAGGAGAAGAAAATATGGAAACTGTTCCAGCACTCGTATGGGGAATAAAAGGTTATGATTCAGTTATAAGAAAAATGAAGGAGATAATAAACAGGTCCAAAAAAAGCATTTTAATGAATACCCCTGATGCAGATATCTTAAATGAAGAGATCTACGAAGAACTTGAAAAAGCAAAAGAAAGAGGAGTAAAGATAAAAATATCAATAGAAGAAGGAGAAGATATTGAAAAAATAAAAAAAATAGCATTAGTAAGAACAAGAGATAGAATACATGGAATAGACATAGTTTCAGATGGAGATGAAGTATTATTAGCTCCTCAACTACCAGCAGTAGGTGCTTGGTTGGATAACTCTCAAATGGCATTACACGTAAAGAATTTCTTGGAAGTACTATGGAAAGATTCAAAAATATTAAAAGAAAACAGATGAAAAAATGAGGTGGAAAAATGAAACAAATTAAATTAGAACTTGAAAATAACCCTGGAGAAATAGCTAAGATAAGTACGAAATTAGGGGAAGTAGGAATAAACATGGAGAGCTTGTTTGGTAAATCCCTAAACGATAAGGGAATATTACACTTTGTTACTGATAACCCAAAAACAGCGGAGGAAACACTGAAAAAGATAGGTTACAATCCAGAAGTAACCGATATGATGATAATAAATTTAATGAATCGACCAGGAGAGTTAGGCAAAGTGACAAGAGAATTAGCGCATAAAAAGATAAATATAAATTCGATTTATGTACTGGGAGAAGAACAAAAGAACTTAAAAATAGCTTTAACTACGGACAATCTTTCAAAAACGAAAAAAGCTTTGAAAAAATACTTGTAGATAATTAAAAATATAATAGAGATTAAAATGGTTGAATGCAGCAAATGCAGTGCTAATAAAGCAGTGATAAATCTCAAATACATGGGAGAAAAATACTGTGGCAATTGTTTTACCCAACTCTATGAAAAAAGAATTCGAAAGACAATTAGAAAACATGAAATGATAAAAAACAACGAGAGAATAGGATTAGCTGTTTCTGGAGGAAAGGACTCATTAGCAATGGCTCACGTACTCAATAAATTATATGAAAACCTAGTGCTCATAACTGTGGATGAAGGAATCTCAAATTATAGAGAGAAATCAATAGAAAAAGTACAGAAATTTGCAGAAGAAAGAGATATGGAACTAGAAATTTATTCTCAAAAAGAAGAGTACGGAGCAACGATGGACGATATAACTGATTTTGAAAAAGAAGAGGATTCATGTAGTTACTGCGGAGTATTCAGAAGAAAATTACTCAATAAAGCAGCAAGAGAATTAAAATGTGACAAAATAGCAACGGGACACAATCTAGATGACGAAGCACAAACTATATTAATGAATATTCTTCGAGGAGAACCTAAGAGACTAGCTAGAATGGGACCAGTAACAGGTCTCAAAAACCATGAAAAATTCGTACCAAGAATAAAACCAATTAGAAAATGCTCTGAAAAAGAGAACACAGTTTACGCGTTAGCCAATGGAATTGAATTTGAATCTGAAGAGTGTCCTTATGCTAATTCAAGTTATAGAGAAATTTCAAGAAATTACTTAAGTAAAATGGAGGAAAATCACCCTGGAACCAGATTTTCTATTTTATCCAGTTATGATAAAATGCTTGGGCCGCTGAAAAAACATTATAGGAAAGAATCAGGAGAAATTAAACAATGTAAAAAGTGTGGAGAACCAAGTAGCACTGAAATATGTAAAGCATGTAGAATGGAGGAAAAAATAAGGGAGTAAATTGATCTATTTCTTAAATAAAGAGGCTAAAAGAAAAATTTTTGGAAATCTTCGTAGACTTTTTCTCTATGTCCTGCCCAAAGCACATTTACTCGATTTTCCTCTTGTTTTATCTCATATATAACTCGATATTTTCCTATCCTTACACTGAAGTGATCTGAATGCTTTAAGGTTTTTCCTTTTTTCTCAGGAAAATCTGAAAGACTCTTTATTTTCTTTTTTATTCTTCTACCAATTTCTCTATCTTTCTTCCCTATTTTCTCTATTTTTTCCTTAGCGTTTGGATGTAGAAATACTTTGTAAGACATCTATATTTCCTCAACGGGGACCATCATCTCTGGTTTCTCTTCCGATTCTTTGCTTCTCTTTTTCAACATATTATAAAAATTTCTAACCTTCCTGTTATGTTCATATATTTTCACAATAGTCCTTATAGCATCGCTTCTGCTCTTAAATTTTCCCTGCTCTACCATCTTGTCTATTTCGTCCACTTCCTTTTCGGGCATTCTAACCTGTACCTGAGTCATATTATTCACCTTCATTCGTAATTGTTATTGTTTACATTATTTATAAAGTTAAGCCTCAAATTAGATTTGAACCTTAAGAAATTTTAAAAGAGAACCTGTTTTAATTTAATTATCTATTTTTTCTTTCAGTATCTTTGAAACTGTTTCTCCGTTAACTTTACCCTGATACTCGCTCATCACTTTACCCATTATTACTTTAAATGCTCGGTGTGGATTCTCTTTTACTAATTCTTTCTTTTCTTCAATTTTTTCATCTACTTTTTTCTCTATCTCTTCGCTGGATATTTTCCCTAGGCTTTTTTCTTCTATTAATTTATTTATTTCTTTTTCAGGATTTTTTGATTTTGCTTTTATAACTTGTTTTAATGCGTCTTTTGAAAATTTATCTTCTTCTAGAGCTTTGAATATTTCTTCGTAATCTTTTTGTTTTAATTTATCTATTTCAGTGTCTTTTAGTTCTTTCAAAGTATTTGTAAATGTTGAAGCGATTGTTGTTGGATCTACTTTTGTTTCTTTGATTATTTTTCTTATTGTATTGACATGTGGGGATTTTAGAGATTGTTTTGCTAATTCACCGCTTATTCCTCTTCCTTTTAGTTCTTTTACTATTTCTTCCGGTTTTGGAGGTACATTGTCTTCGATCTTCTTTTTCTTATCCTCATCTATTTTTATTGTAGGTATGTCTGTTTCCGGATACATTCTTTTTTCTCCGCCAAGCGGTCTGAGGTACTGAGTATATGTATTTTCGAGAAATTTTCTGGTTTCAGATGGTACTCCCTCAGTAGCTTGATTTATTCTTTTCTTAATCTCCATCAGTATCTTTGAAGCCTTCTCATAATCTTCGGACGCTATTAGTAAAATTGAGTCTTTTTCAGAAATATCTTCTTCTTTTCTGATTTTCTCAATATTTTGATTTATTCCATATTTTTCAAGATCCTCATCAGTATGTATTATTCCGGGAGTTCCAAGTGTTTTTGCTATTTGAGCCAATTCTGTTCCAAATCTATGGTCAGGTAGAAGTTCTTTTCCAAGTATTCCTTTAAAATCAGGCAGTATGTATCCGTATATTCCCCCCCCTTTATTGATTGCTTTTTTCATGAAACCAGGGGACTTTTCTCTGAAGTAAGATGAAAAATCCTTTATTTTAGGATTTATCTTAGTTATTTCCCTATCTTCAAGTTCTTTTTTAAGCTCTATTAATTCCATCTGTCTTTTTATTTCATTATTTATTATTTCTTCTAATTCATCTATTTCTTGTATTCCTTTTATTTCAACTCTGTTTCCCTGTTTTATGGAGAGATTGAGATCTTGTCTTATTGTTCCTAAACCTCTTTTCACTTTTCCCGTGGTTCTTAGCATTGTACCTATTCTTAGAGCAATTTCTTTAATTTCTTCAGGTGTTCCTCTTATTATTCCTGTAGCTATCTCTATTAATGGAATTCCAAGCCTATCTAGCCTGTATTTCTTAGTTCCTTTTGTTTCTTCTATTATTCCAGCTGATTCTTCTTCTAGAAAAACTCCATCTATATCTATCCTTAAGGGTTTTTCTATATGTCCATTGTCCCCTATCATCGCTGTTCTCTGGAACCCTGTTGTGTTAGATCCATCTACAACTGTTTTTCTCATGAAATTTATCTCGTCAAATATATCGCAGTTTAGCATTTTGGCTATTACTAATGAAAGATCGAATGCTTCCTTATCAACTGGATGAGGAGGTTCTGAATCTGTTTCAACTAAACAAGTTGATTCTTCATATATATTGTATGTGAATTCTTTTCTTTTTATCGCTTCTTTTGCTGCTGCAGGATCCATCTTACCTAATTCACTCTTTGATGGTCTTATATATCTTTTTATTTGTTTCTTAGGATTTTCAGGTTTTTCTTCCATTTTCGAACTACATTGACAGAATAGTTTCTTTGTATCAAGCCTTTGATGGAACTCTAATCCTGCTTTTAGTTCTATTTCTTCGTAATCTATTTTTTCAGTCATTTTTAATCATTATTTATTTTATTTATCAACTGATTGGTCTTTTCATATAGTTTTTGTTTGGTAGAATTATTCTTTATTTCGTAATCAGCTTCCTCCATTACTTCTTTCACTCCTTTTTTTTCATCTCTTTTGTCCCTTCCCAAAAATTCTTCAAGATCATCGGGTTCCGATTCGCTTCTTCTTTTGAATCTTTCACTTGGTTTAGCAGTTACATTGATTAAGCTAAATTTTTCAGCTTTTTCCTCTATATATTTCACTTCTTCTGGAGACATGAACCCACTTAAAGCTATTTTTTCCCAGTTATTTCTTTTTATCTCTTTGTATATCTCTTCAGCTAATGCTCCTCTTCCTTTATCTTCTCTTAGTTTGTCTCCTTCTTTTGATAGATTCATTTTAGTGATTTTTATGTCTTTTTTCCTTAATCTCTTTTTCAGAAAATCTGAGAAAGTTAAAGTTTTATACCCGTGTTTTTCTTTCAGATATTTAGCTACTGTGTCTTTACCCGATCTATGAGTTCCTGTTAATCCTATGATTTTCATGTTTTAACCTCTTTTTAGTATAGATAGGTCTCCGGTAGAGATCTTTCAGTTATCTCTCCCTTTAGGTTTTCTTTCATTTTTTCCATTATCTTTTTTTCATTTTTCTCAGTCGCTAAAAGCCATCCTAGTTTAACATAAGCTGTTTCCACAGTCATATCTCCCGCTGGGATTGCTCCAGCCTCATGATAGAACTTCCTAAGGTTTTTATAGACATTTGGATTTACTCTTCCATATGTGCATTGACTGGTACCTATTACAGGCTTCCCTTTATCTGTTATTTCTTTTATTTTTGGTATCCATGTCTTTTTTGCTTGAGTCGGAACATGACCTAATCCTGTTCCTTCTATGATGTATCCTTTATAGTCTTTATCTTCGTAATAACTTAAAGCATCTGGTTCTGAACCTGGATAAGCTTTTAATATTGCTACTTTTTCTTCAAAGCCTATTTCTGTATCTGTTTTTTTGTCTTGGAATTTTGAATGATTTTGAATCTTTTTTATTTGTCCATTTGGCTTTATCTTTGCTATTGGTTTGTCATTTATTGGTCTGAATGTGTCTCTTCTGCTTGTGTGCATTTTTTTAGCCTTTGTCCCTCTTATGAAGTAACAGTAATCATCATTCATTGTACCATGCATGACTATTCCTACTTCTCCTATATCGCTCTCAGCTGCTACTATGGATGCACATAATAGGTTCATCGGTGCATCCGTGGATCCTCTGTCTATTGATCTTTGTGCACCTGTTAGTACGACAGGTTTTGTTAAATCTGTTAACATGAAAGAAAGAGCTGCTGCTGTGTAGTGCATTGTGTCTGTTCCATGTGTTATTACTACTCCTCTTGATCCATTGTTAAGTTCTTTTTTTACTGTTTTTGCAAGTTCTAGCCATGTACTTGGACTTATATCTTCACTTGTTAATTGAGATATTTGTTCGTAGTTTCTTATGTAAGCGTAATCCGTAATTTCAGGAGTATGGGCAATTATCTCTTCAGCTTTCAAAGCAGGTTCCACTGCTCCTGTTTCATATTCAATTTTACTGGAAATTGTCCCTCCTGTTGATATTACAGATATCTTTGGTTTAGATTTATCTTGTTTTATTTTAAGTTTATTTTCTTTCTTTTCTTCTTTTTTCAATTTTTGAATTTTTAAATCACCTAAATCTTCTAACCCTATGTTGTAACCGTTTTTAAGTTTTATTGTGATACATTTAGGGCTACTCATTTCTGTATTAGGCATTAGAATTCCTCTGTAAGTTTTATTTTCTTTTTTTATTTTTACTTTATCCAGCACGGAAATATTTTTTTCCTTTAGTTTTTTTCGTATTTTTTCCGAGTATTTCATTTTTTAGACCTCTTTTCTATTTTATAATCTTTTTTTCATATAAGGAGTTTCGAGCTTATAACCTTTTTTTCTGTAGTATTCTCTGGCACCTATTCCTGAGATTACCAACATTTTCTCTTTTCCTTTTTCTACCGCTATTTTTTCAGCTTCTTTGAGTAATCTTTCTCCATGTCCTTCGTGTTGCACTCCTATTTCTTTTTCAGAGTATTTATCTCTATTTATGGTTTTAGATGGCCCATATACATGTAGCTCTCTTATCCCTGCAGTTTTTTCATCTATTTCTGGCCTTTTAGATTTATTTGGAAAACTTAATCTTGTAAAACCTATTATTTTATCTTGTATAGAGTCTTCGATTGAAATAAATATTTCTGATGTTCCTTTTGTTTTGTATTCTTCTGTTTTTATCTCCGTTTCCAACGGTTTCTTGTCTCTTATCTCTCTGTATCTTATTTCTTTTGTTTTAATGCCCATTTCTTCGGCTTTTTCATCTACTAATCTTCTCAAATTGCTTGATTTTACTCCTCTCTTTATAAGTTTTGCAGGTATATCTCTCTGTGTTCTCATGACTCTTACATATTTAGGAAGGTATTTTCTTGCTTTTGCAAGCATTTCAATGGTTTTTTCTTCTTTGTAAGGAACCCATTTTCCTTTTAGCCATTCTTTATGTAGTTCTGTTTCTCTGCCTGTTTTTTCAGGATCTGTTAGAAGAGTAGGATATATCTTAAGCATATCTGGTTTAAATTCTTCTTTTTTAAATAACTCCTTAAACATTTTTAAGTCCTTTTGAGGATTTGATCCAGGGAGATTTGGCATTATATGGTAATTTATCTTCATTAAAGAAGTTCTAGCAGATTCTGTGGCTTCTATAACATCTTTTACTTTGTGTCCTCTTTTTACTCTTTCATATATTTCATCATCAGGATTCTGGACACCTATTTCTACTCTTGTACCTCCTAATTTTAGCATTTGATTTATTTGTTTTTGTTTACAGTAATCTGGCCTGGTTTCGAAGGTTATTCCTATACATCTGTGTTTTGATTTTTCATTCTTTTTAATTGCTTCCTCTATGGTTTTACTTTTTTCTTCATTCAATGCATCGAGAGCATTTTTCACAAATTCATCCATATATTCAGGGTATGCTGGAAGTGTTCCTCCCATTAAAATTAATTCTATCTTGTCTGTTGGGTGTCCTATATCCTTGAGTTGATTTAATCTATTCTTAACTTGTTTATTTGCCATGTATTGATTTTTTTCAGCTCTCATTGCCGCTGGTTCTTCTCCCGTGTAGCTTTTTGGAGTTTCCTTAGTCTTTCCACCTGGACAATATATGCATTCTCCTGGACATTCTAGAGGTTTTGTCATTATTGCTATTATTGATACTCCTGAAATTGTCCTGGTTGGTTTTTTACGTAGAAGAGGCTTTAGTTTTTCCCTTTGTTTTTCAGTAGCTTCTTTTAGTATATCGCTATTTTTAGGTATTTTACTTAAACCGTGTTTCTTAGCGAGTCTTTTCTTTAGTTCTTCTATCTCTTTCTTGTTTTTCAGATTTTTTTCAATTATTTTAGTTATTGCTTCTTTTGGAAAATCCATAAGTTCACCTTGTTGGTGTTTTTAGAATATATGTCTTTTTTAAAGGTTTT
>PULY01000040.1 GCA_003551125.1 Candidatus Iainarchaeum sp. | reverse complement strand
GCAAATTCAAGGTATGGATCCATCACGTTTTTTCTTTCCGCTATGTTGGTTATGTAGTGTCCTTCGTTCCAGTCAGCCATTATAGTTGCATTTGGATGAGTGTTGTTTTTTATCCATGTCATCGCTTCGTACTGTTCAGGTGTTGGTTCTATTGTTATCACTTTGAATCCAGGAATCAGCACTACTAATATTATATATGTTAATATAGCTATTTTGAAGGTCTTTTTGGAAATTTTACTGAGTTTTAATGATTTTTTTAATTCATTTATCTTTGGACTTACAAAAATGGTTGCTGCTATTATCGATACAGGGAAGATTAATAAATCGTTTACTCTGTTGAATACAGCTAGTGAGAATATTACTCCTATTAATAGCCATTCTCTTATTGGCTTGGTCTCTAAGTCATTTAATTTGAAGAATCCGTATCCTGCAAGCAGTACTAGTGCTACGTTGAAGGATATAGCTGTTAATCCTGTTTCTAAGAAGAAGTACTGTATTCCTGTGTTGAATTCTACGAACATGTTGTATGCTTCGTGCCTTTGAAATCTTCCGGATTCTCTTATTAGTGGTAGGAAATGAGCTAGGAAGAATATTAGGAATCCAGCTGCAAATGGTGCTGCCAGTTTCTTGATTTTCTTTCTAAATATTATCGCTCCTATTGCTATGAGTGATATTCCAACCATTGGGCTTAGTAAGAGTGCAAATATAACGGGGATTATTGAGAGGTAATTGATGATTTTTTCATCTTTATTGATCATAAGGTAACTTAGAATCATGAGTATTATTGCCGGTAGCCTTGGATTGAGGTGTACTGAGAAGTAAGCGTAAGCTGGATTTAGAAATAGGAATATCGATGTGTAGAGTGATTGTTTTTTTGTTAAACCTAGTTCTTTGGCGAAGTAGTATCCTATTATTAATCCTATCGCTCCTATCAGTGGTGCTAGTGTGTATTTTGCTACTGGCATTAAGTGTATCATCCATGGGAATGCCGGTGGATATGTGAATGGTCTTCCTCCGTAGGATAATGAATCTTCGGTTGCTCCTGATTCTATTAGTTCTGACATTCTAACGTGATAATGAGTTGTGCTTCCGAGTAGTGAATCGTGGTAAAGTGTTGTTCTGAGTATCTGTGGAAGTGCGAATAAAACCAGTGAAAGTGTGAATATTATAATTAGTTTTTGTTTGTATGTTAGGTTTTTTATTCTGTTTGTTAAATTCATTTTCAATCCTCTTCCACTTTTATTTTTCCCGTCCATGAGTTTATTACTGATTTTGCTAGGTATGTAGCGAGTTTTTTGCTTTGTCTCCAGTTTAATTCGTTGAATTCAAATGATTTATCCGGGTACTCTATTTCTATTGGAACGTATTTTAGCTTCATTTTTTTCTTCAGTGCTTTTAGGTTTATTTCTGATTCTATTTCAAATCCGTTTTCTTTGAGTTTTAGTTTCTGGAAATCTTTTTTGTGTATTGATCTTATTCCGCATATTGGGTCTTTGACTTCTCTCCCGGTAGCTAAGAATATAGCGAGTTTTGATAATGAATTGTTTATTCTTCTTGGCCACGGCATTTTGTGGAAGTTTCTTTTTCCTATTACGATTGTGTTTTCTTCTAGTTTTTCCA
This sequence comes from Candidatus Iainarchaeum sp., assembly GCA_003551125.1. GTDB lineage: Archaea > B1Sed10-29 > B1Sed10-29 > B1Sed10-29 > B1Sed10-29 > B1Sed10-29. The sequence continues at coordinate 925 of PULY01000040.1, read as the reverse complement.
GGAATAGTGGTAGTTTCTCTATGTGGTGTTGGTCTGCGTCTGTGAATATTATTTCTTCGTGTTCGGCATTTTCAACGCCTTTTCTCATTGCGTGTCCTTTTCCTCTGTTTGGTTTGTAGGATATTACTTTGTCCGCTTTTCCCTCTGCTTTTTCCTTTGTTTTGTCTTGTGATCCATCATCGACTACTATTATTTCTATTTCTGGTTTTATGTTTTTTTTCAGTTCCTGTAGTTCTTGAAGAGTATTTTCTATTGTTTTCTCTTCGTTGTAGCTGGGTACTATTATGCTGGGCATTTTTTTCTCTCCTTAAAGGAACTTCATTTTTAAGAACTCTGTTGTTGCTGTTAGATCTTGCCCTGTTTTTGCTTTTATGGTGATTGTTCTGTTTTCTATTATTACTTTATTTATTTCTTGATCCTCGTAATTTGGATACTTCATGTGTAGTAATAACTGATTTTCTCCCGGTTCTATGTTTTGGCAGTATTCAAGTGGTTTCTCGGATCCGTTGCATTTTTTTGGTTCTCCGTTTTCGTGTCCTATTGAATATATATCTTCTTCGTCTAATCCTGATCTAACAGTTAATAATTGTGACATTTTTACTGCTGCGTGTGCTACTTGTCCCGTCTTTTCTGTAATTTCAATATCTCCTTCCATTAATAGGTATGAACTTTCACTCGTTTGTAGTAGTTGTTCGAAGTGTTCTTCTGGATTTCTTTCATTGCTGTATATGCATAGATCCGCGTAACATGCTTTTCCTTGTCTTGGTGATGTGAAAATATAGATGTTAATTATTATAAGTGCTACTGCTATTACTGCTATTGTTGCTAGAACTTTTTTATTCTTAAGAATGTTTTCTTCTGTTTGTTCTTTTTCTTCTTCAGATTCTTTTTTCTCTGTATCTTGTTCTTTTTTCACTTTCTCTTT
>PULY01000005.1 GCA_003551125.1 Candidatus Iainarchaeum sp. | reverse complement strand
TCAATATATCTCTAAGCTTATCTTGTTTCTTTTCATCAACTTTAATTTTATTAATAGTCCCTCTTACAAACTTCTTTTTCTCTTCTCCTTTAATACCTATAATCCCCATAGTTTCTTCTATCTCTTTAACTTTCTTTTTAGCAGGAGCATCGGAAAGTATTATACTTTCAACCTGACTATGAAGATTATTTTTAACTGTTCTATCAAGATTTTCAACCATTTTTTGAGCTTTTTTACCTTTCTTACTCATTTTCTGAATCCCTTTATTTTTCTTTTTCTTACGATTCATATAAATCACCAAATACAATAAAATACCAAGAATATTTAAACTTAATCAATTAGAAAATAATTAAAATATGGGTTAAGCAGAGGGATCAGATGGGAGTAGGAATAGGAGATATAATACCCAAAGAAGAAAGAGAAATAGAGAATCTTAAAGGAAGAAGAATAGCCATAGATGCCTATAATACACTATACCAATTCTTATCAACAATAAGACAAAGAGATGGAACTCCATTGAAGGACTCAAAAGGAAGAACAACAAGTCACATTACTGGATTATTGTACAGAACAAGTAAACTAATAGAAAATGATATAAAACCCATCTACGTATTTGATGGAAAACCACCCGAACTTAAGAGAAAGGAGATAGATGGAAGAAATAAAAGAAGACAAAAAGCCAAAGAAAAATACGAAGAAGCGTTAAAAAAAGGAAGAGAAAAAGAAGCGAGAAAACACGCTCAAAGATCCGTGAAATTGGAAAGAGAAATGGTGGAAAACTCTAAAAATCTTTTAAAAGCAATGAACATTCCTATAATACAATCTCCAGGGGAAGGAGAAGCACAAGCAGCACATATATGTAAAAAAGGAGATGTATGGGCATCAAGCAGCCAAGATTACGATTCTTTACTGTATGGAGCACCAAAGTTAATAAGAAACCTTACAATAACGGGAAAAAGAAAGGTTCCAAACAAAAATAAATACGTGGAAATAAAAATACAAGAAATAGAGCTAAAAAAAGCTCTGAAAAAGATAGATATAAATCAAGATCAATTAATAGAGATAGGTATATTAATCGGAACAGATTACAACGAAGGAATAAAAGGAATAGGGCCAAAAACAGCTTTAAAAGAAGTTAAAAAAGGAAAAAAAGCGGAAGAAGTGTATAAGGAAAATGAAAAAGAACCAGAAGTAAACATAGATGAAATAAGAAAGATATTCAAAGAACCAAAAGTAACTGATGACTACGAAATAAAATGGGGAAGACCAAATAAGGAAGAAATGAAGAAGATATTAATTGAAGAACATGATTTTTCGAGGAAAAGAGTGGAAAAAGTAATAGATAAGATAGAAAAGAAAATGAGTGAAGAAACAACTCAAACACATTTAGGGAACTTTTGAAAAGGTGAAAAAATGGTTAAAATATTTGAAGAAGTAAAAAAAGATGAAATAATAAAAAAAGAAAGAACTTTAAACGAAATAAAAGAAGCATTTGAAAAAGATCAGCCGAGAAAATTAAGAGAAATAAGTAACCGAGCAACAGAGAAAGCAATGATAACAAAAGAAGAAGGATTAATCGATATATCTCTAATTTCATATGGCTTATCAAAGATAATCAGAAAACCTCACTACAGAGAAGATCCTGAATGGGAAGAATTTAAGGAAAAAATAATTAAAGAACTGGAAAAAAACATAGAAGAAGAGAGAGAAATAATAGATAAAATTATCAAAATAATAAGAAAATTCAACGAAGATGCGGGAAACTACATGGAAGGAGTCATAGATCACGGAAGAAAAAAACAAGCCAGTAGACTATATGCAATGGGTTTATCGCTCAAAAAAGCAGTGGAAATAACAGGAACAATCGAAGAAGAATTATTACCGTACATAGGAGCAACAAAAATAACTGAAAAAGAACATACTGAGACAATGAGCACCGAAGAAAGATACCAAAGAGTAAAAAAAATAATAAAAGGAAAAGATAAAGATGAATAGAATAATATGCGACTCAAGCAGCTTGATCTCACTGGGAAACATATGTGCATTGGGCATTTTACCCTACTTAGAGGAAGAACATGACACAGAATTTATAATACCAAAATCAGTGGAAGATGAGATAGTTAAAAGACCAATGAAGACAAAAAAATTCAAATTAAAAGCAATTAAATTCAGAGAACTAATAGAACAAAATACTTTACAGGTAGAATCAATAAGAAAAGCAAAGAAAGAATCAAACAAGATAATGAGGATAAGTAATAATTTATTAATAAATGAAGAAGGAAAAAAACCAATAGAATTAATACATAAGGGAGAAGCAAGAGCACTAGCTCTTCTAAACGTACTTAATGCACCTAACCTTCTGATAGATGAAAGAACAACGAGATTATTGGTGGAAGACATAGAAAAACTTAAGAAATACATTGAATCACAATCAAATGTAAAAGTAAGCATAAACGAAAAAGAAAGAAGAAAGATAAAGAAAAAGACAAAAAATAAAAACATAATGAGAAGTTCAGAGATAATAGCAATAGCCTACGAAGACGGTTACTTCTCAGAAAGAAGCAAAGAATTACTTGAAGGAAGCCTATA
>PULY01000050.1 GCA_003551125.1 Candidatus Iainarchaeum sp. | reverse complement strand
TGTCTGCTAGTCCTGCTACCCAGTACCATACTCCTACTGCTGCTATTACTGATATTGCGATTAGGAGTACTACTGCGATTACTGGTGATATACCTTTTCTCATATTGTTCACCTCCTTTCAATATTTTTTTATTGATAAATATGTTCAGTTCTATGAACTAATTTGTTGTTTATAAATCTTTCGTTATCAGTTTCTCTATTTCTTTCCTTTTTTGCTTCTTTTTTTCTTTTTTGATTTCTTTCCTTTCTTCTTCTTATCTTTCTTATCTTTTTGTTTGATTTTTTCCAAAACCTTATCTTTACCTGTCAGTTTTCCTATTATACCAGTTCCTTTTAATTTGAGGTTTTCTTTACCTTTTATTTCTTCTTTTATGTATTTTAGAAGTCTTTTTTCAGGTACTTGTAATCTTTCTTCAAGTTCTTTTACCTTTATTTTTGTACCTTTATTCATTATTTTCAAGTAATTGCTAACTCTTTCTTTTCTTCTTTTCTTTATCTTCTCGGTTTGTTTCTTTATTTCCTTGGCTTTTTCACGAGTTTCCTCGTGTTCCTTTTCTTTCTTTTTCAATTTACCTGTAATTCCACTTATCTTCTTTTCAAGCTTCTTCATTCTCTTAGTTTCTTTTCCCTCATGGACCTGTGCTTTATGTATCTTTACTCCTTTTTTGGAGCTGAATTTCTGTCCACATATTGAACATACGTCCTTTCTAGTTTTCTTTTTCTTCTCTTCTTTAGTCTCTTTTTTATCCTTTTCTTTCTCTTTTTCCTTCTTGGCTTCCGCTTTCTCGGTTTTCTCTCTGACTTTCTTGATTTTTTCCTCTGTTTCTTCGAGTTTCTTTTTCTTTCCTTTCGTTATCTTTTTCTCATCTTTCGATGACTTTATCTTCGATAAGAATCCCTTTAATTTCCCTGTTTCTTCCTTCGATGGTTTATCCTTCTTGGCTTCTTTCACTGCTTTCTCAGCTTTCTTTATCTCTTTCTTTGTTTTCTTTATCTCTTCTTCTGGAATGTGTTTTTCACTTATTTCTCCATCTATCTTTCCGAGTAATTCCTCTATATTGGATAGGTCTTTACTCATCGCTTTGAAGTATTCGGTCGTTTGTTCTCCACTCATTTCTTCGACTTTATCCAGTTGTTTATCTATTATGTCAACTTTATCGTATAATTTATCTATTGACCTTTCAATATCTTGATTTGGTTTTGATCTCTCCATTTCCATTAGTCTTTCCTTCATAATCTCCATTGATTCAGTGAGTTCTTCCATTTCTTTTTCAGCTTCTTCTATTTTTCTTTCTTCCGCTTCACGTGTTTTTCTTATCTGTTCAGCTAAATCCTCTATCTTCGTCTCCAATTCTTCCGTTCCTTTTTCCTTTGTATCTTCCATCTTTGACTGTATTTCCTGTATTTGATCCATCAGTTTTTTTCCTTTTTCTTCCACTCCCGAATATTTTCCTTTTTGTTTCTCTATCAGTTCATTTGGAAGTTCTTTGAGTTGTTCTTGAAGTGATTTTATATCTTCTTGAAGCACGTTAAGTCTTGTTTCATGCTCTTCAGGACCTTTTTGTGTTCCTTCTATCTTCTTAGATATCTCCTTTATGTTTTCATCCAATGCATTTATCTCTTTTTCAAAGGAGCTGATTTTTTTATCTTGAGGCAGTTGATGTATTGCTTTGTTTATTTCATCTATTTTTTCCCTTAGATCATCATCTTTTACTTCAACTTTTGTCTCGGTTTTACCCGATTTTATCGATTCCACTTGTTTGAGTAGTGCTGACTGTGATTTTGCTATTGTTTTGAGAAGATCGTTTGATGGTTCTTCTTCATCGGTTTCTTGAGCGGCTTCTTGAATAACGCTTGTCAATCTTTCAAGCTTGTTCTTTATCTCTCTGTTTTTATCTAAATTCTGCTTGATTAATTTCTTAAGTTCTTCTTCATCTTTTTCTTTTATACTTCCTTCTTTCTCTTCAAGCTTTTTTAGATGTTCTTCAAGCTCTTCCTGTGTGTTTTTTATGTCTTCAATGTTTTCAGCCATTTTTCCACTCGAATATTTTCATTTTATTTTTATATGTGATTTATAAAAGTTTTGAGTATTAAAAACCTTTGTGTTTTACCTATTCTTCCTCCTCATCTTCGACTATGAACTTTATCCATATTATCCATAGGAATAATGCCCATATTATGAGTAGTGTTCTCCATAAGAAATCATGTACTATGTCCAGGAATTTTATTCCGTGTGCCCATCCCGCGTATACTGTCGTTGATAATCTTATTATGTTCATTATGTGTATTAGAGGCACTGCCATTATTACTCCTAGGAATTTCTCCTGTTTTTTGGCATCTGGGTAAGCTATTATTAATGCTATTATTGCGAACATTCCTATCCATCCAACGCATTCTGGTACTACGTCTATTTGGAATGGTTCTCCAGTTTTGTTTATATCTATTAGTGCTGGTGTCGTGTATACTCTGTATCCCTGTGCTTTCAGGTTATTTGTATATCTGTGAAGTATTTCTTCATCATCGTGGTGCATTGATTCCGATAAAAACTGTGTTGCTCCCTCTATTTCTCTTCCATGTAAACCTAGTTTCGTCAATCTATCGGTTGCTTCAGGTAAAGCTGGTGAGTCATTTGGAATTATAACAGAATGTTCATAGAATTGAGTGTTCATCCCTCCTAGCTGTAGAACTGCGTTAGTTTGTCTGGCTACTTGTCTTCTTGCGAACCGCATTTCTAAATTCATCGATGATATTAAAACTAGAAGTATCGCTGCAAATGCTAGTATAGCTGCGAATTTAGATATTTTATAGAGTTCTTTTTTCTTCTGAAACTTTGAAGTTAACTTTGATATCTTTTCTTTTGCTTCGTTTATCTTTTCGCTCGTCATTTTATCCTTTCTTCTCATCAATTCTAAGGAAATTGTTCTTTAGAAGGAGTTTCTCCGTATTTTTCTCTTATTATAACTTCTTTTACTGATATTTTCATCTATGTACTCTTGAATTGATTCCTCGAAAGCTCTATCTACTTTGTATTTTCTAGCTTCTCTTTCTAGTATTCCTACGTTTGTCAGAAGATCTAGAAATGTTTGTGATTCTTTACCTACGCAGAAAACTATGTTTTTTTCCTGTGCTGTTCCGTTATCTAATAAAAATTGAAGGGTTTGTATTCCCGTTTTATTTTCTCTTAATTTCTCCAGCATCTCCGAAAGTGATTGTTTTGAAATTTCCTGTGATTCAGTGGCTATTATATAGTTTAACTCGTCGCATTTGTGGCATCTTCTCCATCCTTCGAAGTTATCACCGGACATCAGTTGTTTTACTGGTGTTTGACATTGTTTGCAGTATATTGTTTCCATGTGTTTAAGTAACTTGTTTTTTCTATATAAAGTTTTCCTTTGAATTTGGGAATTAGGGTTAAATTTAAGGATGTGTATAATTCTATTGGTTTATCATGACTGAAAATAGTTTTTTCAATGATGTCTACGGTTCTTGGAAAGATAAACAGATTGAGAAGTATGAGGAATTAGTTTTGGAATTGGGAGAATTGTTCAATAATTGTAATAGAGTTTTAGATGTAGGTATAGGTAAAGCTTGGTTCTGGGATTACTTAAAAGAAAATAGTTATGAATTTGATTTTATAAAGGGAATTGATGTTTCGAGGGAAGCCACCGATTCAGAGAAGGATTACATTGATTATGTCTATATCGATGAGGATGAAAAAAATTTCAACTTAAGGGATGATATAGGTGAAGATAATTTTGATTTGGTAATTGTTTTTGATTCAATTCATTTGATAGGTTATTCCGATGAACTTCCCTCTTTGATAAATGAAGGTGGATTTATCCTTCAATCCATTCCTTTGAAGTTTAAAGATAGTTTGAAAAGATATCCATGTATGAAAATTGTTGATGAAGGGAATATAGGTGTTTCTGAAATCGATAGGTATCTCTTACAGAAGAAATAATCAGTTTAATTTGAATTTTCCTTTTTCCATAATCGTTTTTTCCTCTGTTTTCAATGTAGGTTCTTCTATTAAGAAACCAAAATGGTACTTGGCTTTATTTTTTCCAAGCCCATAGGAGTCTCCGATTGAGAAATGTAATGTGTGTTTTGATTTCTCTGATTCAAGGAAGCTCTTGTTTGGGTGTGCATTTGGATTTGTTCCAATTCCAAATTCACCTATTGTTCTATTTTCTTTTTTCTCATCAATTATTTTCTGTAGTTCTTCGGGTATTCCTTCGTATTCTACTACTTCTCCTTCCTTAAATTTTAGATATCCTCCTTTTGTTTCGTAGCTACTCATATGATCAAAGTATATTTTTCCCGTGAAGTTGTCTTCTACCGGTGCTGTGAATGTTTCTCCGCTTGGAACGTTTCCATAGCTTCCTCTTCTAGTTATTTTACCCGTATCTTGATGGAATCTTCTTCCTTTGACTGAAAAAGTTATGTCCGTTCCTTTTTCATCCGTAACGTGTATTTTTTCTTTTCCCCTGATTGAATCAGTTAGTTTCTTTGTAAATTCTCTCATTTCATTGTAGTCAACATCGAAGGTTCTTTCTATTATATCTTCGGTTATTCCCGGCATCATGCATACTCTTGAGTATCTTCTTCCGATGTCAACCAGCTGTACTCTGAGCCTTTTTTCTTCAGCTTTATTTTCCAGTATGTATATAAGTAGATCTATTTTTTCCATTGATCTTTTCAAGTAATGAGTAGCTTCCTTTACAGGTCTAATAGTCTCTGGTAATAAATAGAGATTTATATGAGCCCCTATCTTTTTTATTTCTTTAGCAAATACCTTTGAGATTTCTAGGTTTTTTTCATCAGTTATTAAAAGAACTTCTTCGCCTCTTGTTAATTTAAATGCTTTTTTAACAGTATTTCTAATTGGTTTTTCAAGTTTTTTCATTCTATAAACCCTGGTTTTTTCTTCTTTAGCTCTATGAACGTTATTGTTATTATTCTAGCGTTTTCTTTGATTTCAAAACCGTTTTTGTTGTTTACCTGTAAGCTGAATTTTGTTTTCATCGGTTCCTTTGATGTTAGCACCTGTGTTGGTATTCTTACACCTGATTTGGTTACGCTAAGTCTTGGTCTTTGTATAATGATAGTGTTCTTAGGTATGTTTATCTCTTCGTTTGTCTCAGCTAAGTAGTTTCCTTCGGAGAGCATCCACCACCCATATTTGTCCTTTGAATTCTTTTTCCTCGGTTTTATTTCATTCGTTGATGGTATGTGTCTCTCTTTATTACTGAAATCTATTTTTCCCTTTTCCTTTATTTCCTCTATTTTTGATAAGGTCAGATCAAATGAGTTTTCCTTTATCTGTGTTTCTAGATCTATGTAGTTTTCAATGAGGTTTTCTTTCTCTATCTTTTTCCTTATCTCTTTTTCGGTTAAGTAAATCTTATCACCTACTTGAAACGGACCCGAGGGGATTCGAACCCCCGACCTACGGCTCCCTTCGAACCTTTTTGCGAGCAAAAACGTTCGCGAAAAACGTTTTGCTTTTTTGCTGAAGCTTTTCTAAAAAGCTTCTTTTGATGAAACTTTTTCAAAAAGTTTCTTAGAAGGCCGTTGCCCTATCCACTAGGCTACGGATCCTTTTTCTGTTTCTATTTCTCTCCGTAGTATTCTATGTTTTCTTCTTCTGCTATGTCTTTGAGTACTTGTTTTACTTTGTTTTTGAGATCGTTGAATCTTTTTATCTTTTCTTCTTTGATTAATTTATTTATTTTTTTCAGTGCTTTTTCTCTATGTTCTTCTTCGAATTTGGATTTTGTGGCTTCTCTTTTTATTATTCCTTCGGCTTTTTTTTCAAGGATTTTTTTATTCATTTTTTGCCTCCTTATTTTTTACATTTCTTCAAGCGGTGTTATTTGTAGTAGTTTCAGTCCTTGTTTTAAGGTATTTTTAAATGCTTTCGTAGTTTCTAACCTTATTTTTTTCAGTTCCTCTGTTTCAGCGTGTTTCACCGGACATTTCTGATAGAACTTGGTGAATGTGTGTGTAAGTTCAAGTAAGTACTTGCTTATTTGTTGTGTTTCTTTTTGTTCTTTTGCCTTTTTTATGTTTTTTGGGAATTCGGATATTTCTTTGATTAATCTTTCCGTTTCATCGTTTAATTCATTGTTTTTAATTAGTTTCGATGTATTTTTCTCTATGGTTTTTTCATTCGATTTTTTTATTATTCCGGTTGCTCTTGCGTGTGCATATTGCAAGTAAGGACCGGTGTCTCCTTCGAAGTCCAGTGCTTTATTCCATTTGAATTTTATGTTTTTGTTCTTTCTTTGATTTAGGTTTGTAAATATCAAAGCTGCTTTTCCCACTTCATCGGCCACTTCTTCTTTGTTTTCAAGTTCTGGGTTTTTTTCTTTTATTGCTTTCATTGATCTTTTTTGAGCTTCATTTAAAACATCTTCCAGTTTAATTATTTTACCTTTTCTCGTTGACATGCTTCCTTTTGGTAAATCCACTAATCCATACGATACATGTTCACATCTTTCATTCCATTTGTATCCAAGCAGTTCAAGTGTTTTGAATACTTGTTTGAAATGTAGGTTTTGTTCGGATCCAACTACATATAAATTTTCATGGAATTTGTATTCTTCCCATCTTTCCTTTGCTGCTGCCAGATCTCTGGTTGAATATATTGTTGCTCCGTCTTCTTTCTGTATTATGAGGTTTGTTAATCCTTTTTCTTCAAGTGGAACTATTATAGTTCCTTCGGGTTCTTTTTCAGCTACATTTTTATCAATTGCCTCTTTCACTATTTCGTGAGATTTTCCTGATTTCACGTAGTAAGCTTCTCCTTTGTATGAATCGAATTCAACTTTTAGTCTTTGGTAAGTTTCTTTGAATTTCTCTATGCTGAGTTTTCTGAATTTCTCCCATAGTTCTTCTTCTTTTTCGGCTCCATCTTCCAAATTTCTGAAGTGTTCCCTAGCTTCTTCTTCCAGTTCTTGATTTTTTTCCGCTTCTTCGTGAAATTTCACGTATAATTCGTAAAGATGTTCTATTGGATCTTCTTTTAGTTTCTCAGGTTCACCCCATTTTTCGTAGGCTGTGATTATTTTCCCGAACTGTGTTCCCCAGTCACCTAAATGATTTATAGCTACGGTTTTGTATCCTAGATATTTATAGATATTTTTTAGAGATTCTCCGAGAACAGTTGATCTTAAATGTCCAATATGAAATGGTTTTGCCACGTTTGGACTTGAATATTCTACTATGATTGTTTTACCTTTCCCTTGTTCACTTGATCCGTATTGTTCTTTCTTTGCTTCTTTCAGTACTCTTGAACAGTATTTATCTTTTTTTACGTAAAAATTTATGTAGGGTCCTTTTACTTGTATTTTTTCTATGTTTTCAAGATTCATCTTTTCTTTTATATCTTCAGCTGCTTCTACAGGGCTTTTTCCCTTTTTTTCAGCGTATTTGAATGCTATTGATGTTGAGAAATCACCCATATTGGGTTCTGGTGGTTTTTCTATATCTTTTTCAGTTACTTCCATATCTGTTGCTTCTTCCAGTTCTTCTCTTATTGATTCCTTTACTTCTTCATAGATGTACATTTGCCTCATCCTTGGTAATTTAGATATGTAGAAAATTATTATTGATACATTACTTCATCCGAATCTTCGGAGCCTTCGTTGGATTCACTTTTATCCTTCCCATTATCTTCATCATCTTCTGGTTTCGTAGGCCCTTCAGGACCCTGTTGAAATCCTTGAAATCCTTGAAATTGATTCATCATTTCTCTTTGAATGTATTTGGAGAACATAACTCCCATGAGCATCATGAGAAGTGTTTGTACTAAGAAAAATAGAACTATTCCTCCTCCTATCGAAAGTAGAAACCCCGCTACTTTCTGCCAAAATGTAGCTGGCCCCAGCCATGACCAGAATGTTACTAAAACAGCCAAAGTCACCACTCCACTTATCAGAAGAGTTAATACTTTTATCCATTTGAGGTAACGTGGAATCTTGGCCGGTGAAAATCCATTCATCTTTATCATCTTTTAGTTTCATTTAACTTAGGAAGTGGTTTTATTTAAGGTGAATTTATTATAAAAAGCCTTTGAATTTAGTCATCAATTATTTTTTTGAAAAGAACTTTAAAGAAAGAGCACCTTATTAAGGTAGCCGTATTGAAAGTTGATGAGTTTATAAAAATTAAAATAGAACAGTGATTAAATGGATTCGTTTATAGGTAAGACCGGTGAAAAACTAAGTTTATTGGAAGATGATGAAACTAAAGCTTATATTGGTAGGAAAAAATCTATTCACAGTGATTATGGTTCAGAAGGAGCTTTATTATTAGGTAAATCGGTTGATGAAGAAAATTACGGACAATATATTTATTTAGACGCTGTTTCTCCTCATGTTGTGGGAATTACTGGTGCAAGAGGTAGCGGAAAATGCTTAAAGCCAGATGAAAAAGTATTAATTGGGAATGGAGAGTTAATAGAAATAAAAAAGATATTTAAACAGATTGAAAGAAAAGGAGAAATAATAAAAGACACTGAGAAAGAAAAACTAATTAAGTCTAAAGAAGAAATAACTGTTCCAGGCATCAATAAGGATTTAAAAACCGATAAAAAAGAAATAACGCACGCATACAGGAAAAAAGTAGATGAGGATTTAATTAACATAAAAACTAAAACAGGTAAAGAGATTACAGTAACAAAAGAACATCCTCTTCTCACGATAGATGGAAAGGTAAAATGGAAAGAAGCAAACGAAGTTGACGAAGAAGAATATATAGCTCTACCTAGAAAGTATACCAATGACCCAGAGGATACTTTGTTAAAATTGAAAGGAGAAAAGGTAGTTTCAGGAGATAGATCACAAGAAATAGCTGAATTATTATGTAAAATACCAGAAGAAGGAATAGAATTAAAAGAATTATCTGAAGGTAGAAAAGATCACATATGGAGAACTGCAAGAAAAGCGGAGAACAGAGGATTGGTCCAATTAAAACAAAATAGTCCTCTAAAAGCACATTTAACGCTTAAGGGGAAGGAAAAGATTGATTCTTTTAATTCAAATTACCAACGACTATCTAACAGATCAAAACCCATTCAAATACCTGAAAAAATAGATACAAAATTCGCAAAGTTCCTAGCATATATCATAGCAGAGGGAACGGACCAAAATATAGAGCGAACATACAGAACGATATTTACAAATCAAGACAAAGACCTAATCAAAGAATACAAAGAAATCTGCAAAGACCTATTTGGCTTAACCCCCAAGGAAACAAAGACCAACGACTACTACATAGATTCACGATCCCTCGAAAAAATTCTTGAAGAAACGGGATTTGAAACAAGCAAAAGATCTCGAGAGAAAGACATACCCAACTCAATAATACGTAGCGATTGCGAAATAGTAAAAAACTTTTTGAGGACGTACAGTGATTGCGAAGGATATGTTTCAAAAGACAGACCACTAATAGAGATATCCACAGCAAGTAAAAGGATAGCTAACAAGTTAAGTTACTTGTTCCTAAGATTTGGGATACAAACATCAGTTAAAAAGAAAAAGAAATATGCTACAAACACAAAGAAACAAATAAAAAGGAATTACTACTCCCTTGAAATAAATGGAAAAAAGAACCTGGAAAAGTTTAAAAAAGAAGTAGACTTTAGTATACAGGAAAAATCAAAAAGACTCGAAAAACATCTACAGAAAAAATCAAACCCAAACTTCGATGTAGTACCTAAAATAGGTTCACAGATAAAAGAGCTTAGAGAAGCATTAGGGATAAAAGGTAGCGAGATATCGACAAACAAATCCAGATCAACCATATTCAGCTACGAAAGAGAGGACTATTTCCCATCTAGAAGAATGCTTCTTAGAATACTTGACAACTGCAAAGATAAAATAGAAGAAATGGAAAAAATAAAAGAAAATTTGGGTTCTAGTCCAACTGATGAAACAATAATAAAGGCTGTAGAATCCACCAACATCACCTGGACCTCTCTAATAGAGAAATTCAGCCCTGTTCCCGCTTCAGGAAAAGAACTTCTAAGTAAAATAGACCAACACCAGATAAAACTTCTTATCGAAGAAATAGAGAAAACTTATACTGAAAAAATAGAGAAAGCCAAGGAGAAAATAAAGCAACTAAAAAAACTAGCAAGAAGTCACATATATTGGGACAAAATTGTAGAAATAAAAAAAATATCTTACCAAGGATACGTGTATGACTTAACAGTAAAAGATAACCATAACTTCATTGCAGGAAAAAACGGAGGAATAATATGTCACAATTCATACAGCCTAGGTTGTATTGCTGAAGAATTAACTATAAGAAACCCTAATGTTGCCTCAATAATCATAGATCCAATAGGAATTTACTGGAGTATGAAGGATCCTAATAAAGAGAATAAAGAAATTGAAATGCTTGGAGAATGGGGTTTGAACCCAAGAGGAATAAAGGAAGCTGAAGTATTCATTCCAAGAGGAATGAGAAATGATGTTCCAAGCGATACTTACGATAAACTATTTTCAATAAGACCCGAAGAATTAACAACGGATGACTGGTGCCTAACCTTTAATATAAAAAGGTTCTCTCCAACCGGTTTACTACTTGAGAAAACTATAGAGAAAACAAAAAAAGAAAAAGGGAAAAGATATGGAATAGAGGATTTAATAGAAACCATTAAAACGGATGAAGAATTAGTGAGTAAAGAAGAAGGTTATACAAAAGGAACAAGAAGAGCCTTAATATCAAGATTTGAAGCAGCGAAAAACTGGGGAGTTTTATCGAAAAAAGGAACAAGTTTAGCTCAAATATCACAGGAAGGAAAAGTTTCAGTAGTTGACACTTCATTCTTAGAAGAAAATGTAGCTGCGATGGTCATAGGTATCTTAGCAAGAAAGATACTTAGCGCGAGGAAGATCGTTACACGGAAAGCAGCTATGGATAAATACAATCTAGATTCAATCGATCAATTAATGGAGGTGGAGATTCCACCTACTTGGTTATTTATTGATGAAGCTCACACCCTTATGCCTTCAGGATCATCAAAAACAGCGGCATCAGAACCACTCATAGAATATGTAAAACAAGGAAGAAGACCTGGATGCAGTTTAGTATTTGCAACTCAACAACCAAGTGCTATAGATACAAAAGTACTATCACAACTCGATATAATGATGAGTCACAAATTAATATTCGATGAAGATATCAACAAAGTTAGAAAAAGAATGCCTACAAAGACACCTAAAGAATACAACGAAGTTAATTTCTTCAAGAACCTACCAGTAGGAGTAGCTTTAGTTGGAGATAGAGCGGAAAAAACAAGTAGAGCATTTCCAATTAAAGTTAGACCAAGATTAAGTCAACATGAAGGAAGAGAAACACAAAGTGTTGAATTAGATGAAGGAACAGATCCTGAGAAACTCAAAGGAATGATATCAAACTTAGTCTACAAAAAAGTACGTCAAACAGGTGAAATACCTCTATCCGAAGTGGAAGAAACCACCGATTTAATTCAAAGAAGATACGATACAGAGATAGATTCAGATGAAATCATAGATAAGATATTAACGGATAAAAACTGCAACATATCAAATGGAAAGATATACATACCTAAATTTGAAGAGAAACAAGACTTAGAGATAAAAGGAAAAGAAGTAAAAGCATTCAAGCCAAGGATAAACAAAGAACAAGCTAAAAAACTAGCTAATAAGCGAAGAAAAAAGAAGAAACTAGGTTTATTCGGAGAAGAAGAAGAGATAAAAGAATTAGAACAAGATCATGAAGTAGCTTACAAAATAAACTATGAGAAAAAACTTGAAAATGGATTCAAACCTCTTTCCTTGATAATAAATGACAGATACGAAGTATACTATTTAGATGGAGATTTAAAGAAAACCAATTCGCTTGAAAAACTACTCTCTTTAAATCAAAATAAAATGGAGACTCTTAAAATCCTTAGAAACTCTCATAACTTAAAAGAATTAGTTGAAAAAACCGATGTAACACGTCAAACAATGAAGAAATACATTAATGAATTAAAGGAAAAGAAACTAATCAGAGAAACTGGAGATGGAAGATATCAAAGGATTATAGAAATGCCTGAAGAACTTGATAATCCAAAGATAAATAGTATAGAAACTAGATTCACATTTGAAACCGTTAAAAAAGA
>PULY01000012.1 GCA_003551125.1 Candidatus Iainarchaeum sp. | reverse complement strand
TTAGCAAAAGAAAAAGAACTGGAAATAGAACAACTCTGGAAAAAACAAGAAGAAGAACCCGAAGAACTGAGAAAATTCAACAGAGAAATAGATCAAAAACAAAAAAAGAAAATGAAGAAACAGGAAAAAATAGTAATAAACGGAAAACTAAGCGCATATCATGTTCAAAATGCGGATCTAAAAATATTTCTAACAGCGGATATAGAAGAAAGAGCTAAAAGGATTCTAATGAGAAAGAAGATAGGAAGAAAAAAATACGCGGAAAAAGTAGATAACAAAGAGGAAACGAAGAAAAAACTGGAACCTGAAGAAATGAAAAAACAAGTGGAAAAAATAAAAAAAAGAGAAAGAAAGGAAACAAAACATTGGGAAAAAATATACGGATATAACTACATAAAAGATAGAGAGAAATACGACATGGTAATAGATACAACAAATAAAAAACCCAGCGAAGTCATAAACCAAATAAAAGAAAGGATAAAAGAGATAAAAAATGAATGAAATCAAAGGAATAATTCTAATAGATAAACCAAAAGGAAAAACAAGTCCCGAGATAACTACAGAAATAAGTGAGAAATTAGATACAAAAACAGGTCACTGCGGAGCCTTGGATCCATATGCAACCGGAATACTACCAATAACAATAGGAAAAGCAGTGAAAATACAGGAATACCTACAGAGAAAAGATAAAGAATACCTAGTGGAAATTGAAACTGAAGGAGAAATTTCAACAGAAAAAATGAAGAGAGCTCTAAATAAATTTCAAGGTAAAATAATTCAAATGCCACCTGAAAAATCAGCAGTGAAAAGAAGAAAAAGAGAAAGAGAAATCTATTCAATAAAACACATAGGGAGAAAAGGAAAAATACATACATTTGAAGTGAAATGCCAGCATGGTACATACATAAGAACATTAGTTAAGGATTTAAGCGAAAAGCTGAATATAGAGATAAAGCTAAGGAATCTTAGAAGAACAAAAACAGGTAAATGGAAAGAAGAAGACACATACACAATAGAAGAAATAAACCGATTAATAGATAAAAAAGAACTCAAAAAAGTACTAATAACTATAGAAGAAACATTAGAAGAATTTCCAAAAATAGAGATCAAGAAAACAGCATTAAAACCAATAAGCCACGGAGAAGATTTAAAAATACCTGGAATAAAACAAATTCAAGGAAAAATAGAAAAAGGAGAAGAAGTAATATTAACACAAGAAAAAGAAGCGATAGCAATAGGAGAAACACAAAAAGAATTGAGTAAAAAGGATAAAGGAACAAAAGGAAAAGCAGTAAAAGTAAAAAAAGTATTAATAGATTCACTATAATGCTGGGATGGCAGAGCGGTAATGCGCCAGTTCCTAAAATCTTAAGAAAGAATTAGGAGGCGAACCTGGAAAGCTGGTGGTCTTACGGCCACAGGGGTTCGAATCCCCTTCCCAGCGTGAAAATATCAATTAATAAAAAAATTAACAAATAATTATTAAAAAAATGAAAACAAAAAAAGCCTTTATAAAGTAGGAATAAAAGAAATATACATACACATATACTTCGATCTAAACAGAACTTAACTAGATCTTATCTATGTTGGCGAGCCAAACGGCGTTGACCCATAGAAAAAGAAAAAACAAATTAGAAAAGCCTTAAAAGACTAAAAGAACAGTCAAAAAAAGCTACAAAGACATGATAACATGGCAGAAGCAAAGAAAATAATTAGAATAGCAGGAAAAGACATAGAAGGAAATAAAAAAATAAAAAGAGCCTTCAAAGAAATAAAAGGAATAGGAAGAAACCTATCAAGATCAATAGCGACAACCCTAGTTGAAGAAACAAAGAAAGATATTGATATGAACACAAAAGTAGGAGAATTAACAGAAGAAGAAATTAAAAAAGCAGAAGAGATAATAGAAAATCCTGAAAAATATGGAATACCAGGTTACCTGTTAAACAGAAGAAAAGACAGAAAAACAGGAAAAAATAAACATTTAATAGGATCAAAACTAGACTTACAAAGAAAACGAGAAATAGGATTCATGAGTAAAATAAAATGCTACAAGGGAATGAGACACAGACACGGATTAAGAGTAAGAGGACAAAGAACAAAAACAACAGGAAGAGGCGGACTAGAACTCGGAGTAAGAGTTAAAAAAAGAGATCTAAAGAAATAAACAAAAAGTGATGATAAATGAGAAGGAAAAGCAAAGAATACGAAAAACCAAGACACCCCTGGGACTGGAGAAACCTAGCAAAAGAAAGTGAATTAAGGAAAAACTACGGATTAAAAAATAAAAAAGAAATCTGGAAAGCACAAGCAAAAGTAAGAAAATACAGAAAAATAGCTAGAAACCTAATAGGACAGAGAGAAGAAGAAATAAAAGAAGAAAAAGAAGAATTCCTTGAAAAACTAAGAAAAAAAGGATTTATAAAAGAAAATGGAGGAATAGACAACGTTCTTTCAATGAATATAAAAGACTACTTGGAGAGAAGACTACAAACAATAGCATGGAGAAAAGGATACGGAAGAACACCAAAACAATCAAGACAACTTATCACTCACGGACACATAAAAATCAATGAAAGAAAAACCACAAAACCTGGAGTAATAATACCAAAAAACCA
>PULY01000013.1 GCA_003551125.1 Candidatus Iainarchaeum sp. | reverse complement strand
GTGATCAGGAGGTTGCCCGAAATAAAATGGCGCCGCAGCGAAAAAGATTTCCCGGGTTTTCAAGAGCAGCAATTAGAACTGCTGATAGCAGCCGGCAGGCTGCTTCGCCCGGGAGGCAGGTTGCTTTACTCGGTATGTACCAATGAACCGGAAGAAACAACCCAGGTGGCAGATATCTTTGAGCATGGTTCCGGTAGGAAAGAGTTTACCAGGTTTGACCTTTCTTCCTTGCTGCCCGGGCCGCTTCAACAAAGCCGGGAAAGCGACACTGCAATCCACCTGTATCCCGATTTGCACGGAATGGACGGCTTCTTTATTGTTCTCTGGGAGAAAAGTGGTTGAATGCCTTATTCACAGGTGTAGTTATAATAAAATTTAAGGTTCATCTAAAATCGGGTTGCATTTTGGTCAGGTAATATTGCAGGTAAAGCGGTTGCTGTTTTCTTGCTTCAACCCGGCCTATTTGCTATACTGAACTTGGCTGAAGGGGAAGGATAGAGATCATAAAATGGGGAGGCTTTAATCTTTGCAGGTAACCGGATTAACTAACCGCGGTTTGGAACGACCACGCAATGAGGACAGCTGTTTTGCCAGGGATGATACCGATCTGGCCCTGTTGGTGGTGGCCGATGGTATGGGTGGTCACCAGGCAGGTAATGTTGCCAGCAGTCTTGCTGTTTCCATGGCCGAAAATCTATGGGAAAAACTGGATCGTAATGTGATCCTCTCCACCGGAGGAGCGCGGCAGTTAATCAGCCGTTACATTGTTGAGGCCAATGAGCTAATTATTACCGAAGCCAGTAGTTCCCTGGATAAAAAAGGTATGGGGACTACCATCACCGCCGGCCTGCTGTGCGGAAACTGCTTGACGATAGGCCACGTTGGCGACAGCAGAGCTTACCTGATCAAAGATAACCGGATCGAACTATTAACCAGGGACCATTCACTTTTAGAAGAGTTAATTGAGTCCGGACAGGTTGATCCGGAAGAGGCTAAAAGCCACCCGCAGCGTCATGTCCTTACCAGGGCTCTGGGAATCTCTCGGGATCTTGAGATAGATGTGATTGAACAGGATATAAGCGAAAATTCAATCCTGCTGTTTTGTACAGACGGGCTGACCAGCCTGGTTCACGATGAAGAAATCCTGGCTTTAAGCCGGGAAACATCAGAACCGCAAAAGTTGGCGGAATCATTAATTGAGTTAGCCAACGAAAGAGGCGGGTATGACAATATCACCGTGGTTATCGCAGCCGGTATTGGGGGTCACCAGTGTTGATGCTTGGTAAAGTTTTAGCGGGACGCTATGAGCTAATTGAAAAAATTGCCGAGGGAGGTATGGCCCGGGTTTACCGCGGCCGTGATTTAGTCCTCAAGCGAACCATAGCGGTTAAGGTGCTTAAAGACCAGATGAGCGGCGATGCTTCCTTTCTTCGCCGTTTCGAACGTGAAGCCCAGTCAGCGGCGGCCCTTTCTCACCCTCACATTGTCAATATATACGATGTAGGTGAAGAAGAGGGGACCAACTACATGGTTATGGAGTACGTGGACGGGATCAACCTGAAAGAATATATCAGGGAAAAGGGCAGCCTCCCGGCTCATGAAGCTTTGAGCATCGCCCAACAAATTGCCGAGGCTCTAGAACAGGCTCACTCCGCCGGAGTTGTTCACCGCGATATTAAGCCTCAAAACATTTTATTCTCTCGTAAAGGCAAAGTTAAAGTAACCGACTTCGGTATTGCCATTGCCGGTGATGGGGTAACTGTCACGGCCGGGGATCAGATCATCGGTTCGGTGCAGTACATTTCCCCGGAACAGGCCCGCGGTGAAGTGGCTACCAAGCAGTCCGATCTATATTCACTGGGTATTGTCCTTTATGAGATGGTTACCGGCAAAGTACCTTTTATCGGGGAAAGCCAGGTGGCAGTGGCGATGAAGCATATCCAGGAAGAAATTGTCCCACCCCGACAACTGGTTCGTGATATTCCTGAATCCTTAGAGCGCATTATCTTAAAAGCGGTCCGAAAGGACTCCGCCGAGCGCTATACCACCGCTGCCGAATTCCTTGAGGACTTATTTTACGCCCAGGAAAAAGGGATTACCCGGGTGGCGCCCGGCCGTAGCGCTTACAGTAATTCCGGTGAAAATGAAGATGATGATGTGGTTTTAAAACCTGCTGCTGGAGGGGCTGTGAAGGACAACAAACCGCAAAAACCGCCCAGGAGCTGGAAATGGCTGAAAGTATTAGTTTCTCTTTTGTTTGTCTTCGGACTCATGGGAGTGGGAGCTTATTACCTGAGCAGCTATCTTTTCCTTCCGGAAATTGCCGTTCCCGATGTAAGTGGGCTCAGTCAAAATGAAGCATCCAGGATGCTGAGGGAAGAAGGCTTGATCCCTGGTTCTGATATATCCTATATCTACGATGAAGAAATACCGGTCGGTGACGTAGTCAAAACCGATCCCCCCGAAGGACGCCTGGTACGGCAGGACCGGGAAGTAGACTTATTTGTCAGCAAGGGACCGGAATATATTGTTACCCCCGAGCTGTCCGGGCGCACGGAACAGGAGGCACGTACAATCCTTAATGATTTAGGCCTCCATATGAGCGTGGTCCGGGAATACAACGAAGATGTGGAAAAGGGTGAGATTTT
>PULY01000006.1 GCA_003551125.1 Candidatus Iainarchaeum sp. | reverse complement strand
GTATTCGGGGGGATTGTGATCATCCTCGATAAGCCTTTTGATGTGGGTGACTGGATTCTCACTCCCAGCGTTGAGGGCACCGTCGAAGAAATGACCTTCCGCAGCACCAGGGTGCGCACCTTTGCCAATGCGGTAGTTACCGTTCCCAACAAGGTTATTGCCAATGAGGCAATTACCAACTGGACCCGGATGGAAAAGCGGCGCATCTTTTTCCGGCTCGGAGTTACCTATACTACACCACGTGAAAAATTACAGAACTGCGTAACCAGGATCCGGGACCTGCTCGAAAACCATCAAGAAGTGCACCCGGATTTGATCATGGTCCGCTTCGAGCAATTTGCCGACAGCAGCCTGGATATTTTTATCTATTTTTTTACCAAGACCAAGGTTTGGACCGAGTTTTTGGCAATCAAGGAAGAGATAAATTTTAAGATCATGGAAATCCTCGAAGAAGAAGGGGTTTCGGTGGCCTTCCCCAGCCGCAGCGTTTATTTTGAAAATCAAATTGAGGGACGCATTAACTATGATCTAAACGCTGAGAATGAATCGAGAGACCCCGGTGACAATTAGTTGCCGGCAAGAACAGGGGATACTGACCATATTTAAGGTTCCGGCTTAAATTTCGCGCTCATTTTTGGCATTCAATTATAAGAGCACGGCTGAGCAGAAACAAAGCATGGAAATTCTCTTAAATGAAAAAGGTTAGTAAGTTGTCAAGGGAACCGTTTCCTGAGCACGTCCCCTTGACAACTTTTGAACTTTAGAAGCGGGTTTTGTCTCCACTTTGATGCTTGTTTAGTTCGATGCCTGAGCTTTTTTCCAGTCTTCCAAGAACTTTTCGATGCCCTGGTCGGTCAACGGGTGCTTGAACATCTGCTCTAAGACCTTGAACGGCACGGTGGCGATGTGGGATCCGGCCAGGGCTACGCCCGGAACATGTTCCGGGTGGCGGATGCTTGCAGCAATCACCTCTGCGTCTAATTCGTGCAGGTCAATCATATCGACAATATCCCGCACCAGCGCTACCCCGGTCTGGCCGATGTCATCAATTCTGCCGAGAAAAGGACTGATGAAAGCCGCACCTGCCCGGGCTGCCAGCAGAGCCTGGTTGACCGAAAAAACCAGGGTTACGTTGACTCTGATTCCTTCAGCAGAAAGAGTCTTCACTGCTTTTAAGCCTTCAGGCATCACCGGTATCTTTATGGCTACATTTTTGTGTACCCCAGCCAGTTCCCGGGCTTCTTTAACCATACCCTCGTAATCCATAGAAATAACCTCGGCACTGATTGGTCCGTCGACCAGATTGCAGATGGCAGGCAGTATCTTACTGAAATCTTCATTTTCTTTGGCGGCAAGCGAAGGGTTGGTGGTTACCCCGCTGATCACTCCCCAGTCCGTTGCCTGTTTGATTTCCTCTACGTTGGCTGTGTCCAGGAACAACTTCATGGTTAAGCCCTCCTATCATGTTTGGTGTTTTTCAGCGCTTACTCGAATTAACAGAAACTCGCTAAATAATAAATTCTACTTAGCAGAGACCTTTCCCTGCTTCGATGGACTTTTATCGTCTCTTGTAGTCATTTAGTTGCCATAAGCCGAAGAGGCTGATAAAATGAAGCGAAGGGAAGGTGACTGACAATAAGTACACTGGATAAAGTACGCGAAGAGTACCCGGACAAATTTGCTCCTTTGGAGGATATTTTTTGCAAGATCCGCCCAGGTGATCGTATCTTCATTTCCACGGGATGTGGTGAACCCCAGTACCTGGTGCAGAAGCTGGTTGAATACGTCGAATCTAATCCGAAAGCTTTTTTTGATACGGAAATCTTGCACGTTTGGACCCTGGGGGTGGCTCCTTATAGTGATGAAAAGCTGCAGGATAATTTCCGCTCAAACTCTTTTTTTATCAGCCATCATACTCGTGAGGCGGTAAACGAGGGAGCAGCGGATTATACCCCTATTTTCCTTTCAGAAGTGCCTATGCTTTTCCGGCGCCGTCAAATTTCAGTTGACGTTGCCCTGGTTCAGGTTTCCCAACCGGACAGTCACGGCTACTGTAGCCTGGGAGTTAGCCTGGACATTACCAGAGCTGCCGTGGAAAATGCCGACCTGGTAATCGCCCAGGTCAATTCCCGGATGCCCCGGGTCCACGGTGATTCTTTTGTTCACATTTCAGAATTCGATCACCTAATTGCTTACGATGAAGAAATTCTGGAGTACTCTCCCCCGGAAGTTGACCGGGAGGTAATGGAAAAAATTGGCCATTATGTGGCCCGGATAGTGGAAGACGGAGATACGATCCAGGCCGGTTACGGTAGTGTCCCGGACGGCATCCTCCCCTGCCTCAAGGATAAAAACCACCTGGGCATTCACACCGAACTACTTGGCGACGGCCTGGTTGAGCTGGTTGAAAAAGGTATAGCTGACAACTCCATGAAAGAAAAAAACCGGGGGAAGGTAGTGGCTTCTTTTTGCATGGGCACCAGGAAAACCTACGATTTTATCGATGATAATCCGGCGGTAGCTTTTAAAGAAATAGACTATACTAACAGTCCCCTGGTGATTGCCGACCATGAACACATGACTGCCATTAACAGCGCCTTAGAAATTGATTTAAGTGGCCAGGCCTCAGCCGAATCAATCGGCAGCAAATTCTACAGCGGTATTGGCGGCCAGGCCAATTTTATGCGTGGGTCCGTGCTTGCTCCTTACGG
>PULY01000046.1 GCA_003551125.1 Candidatus Iainarchaeum sp. | reverse complement strand
GACCAGTCCCATTACATCCTTCACATCCTTTCCCTTTGCATTCGCTACAGGGCCATTTAGTTTGGGGAATACCTCTCTCCAGTTTATTATATTTTCCGTAGAAATATACTGATTTAATCTGTTTTTCTATTTTATCCTCTTCAAAATTTAAAATAAATGTTACTTCAGGGTCCTCGAATTCTGTTTTTTTACCTGTTTTAGCCTCTAATTTCTTTCCTGTTTCCCTATTTATCTGTCTTTTTATTGGCTCGGTATTTTCAGGAGGTATTTCAGTCCAGATTAACTCTTCTTTTTCAGCTATTTCTCCAGGTATTTTAGTACCTATTAGAAAGTTTTCAAATTCAATTTTTTTCGCTTCTTCAAATAATTTTGACTGCATTTCAGAGAGTTTTGATAGTAATCCTTGACAGATAAAACAGTTTTCTTTGATTTCAGGACTTGTTTTTTCCTCTATTTTTTTATTTATCTCTTCTTCACTTTCAGAATTCCTCAAGGCTGCTCCTATTGTTCCGTTAGATATTCCTTGGTATTTTAAAGTTACTTGTCTCCCAAGGCAAGGGTCGCATATCTCTCCTTTATTAAGAACCTTTTCCTTTATTTCAATTGAGTTCATATTCTTCTTCCTCCTCTTTATCCTGATAAATCTTTCTTACTTTTATTTTATCGTTTATTTCAAGGATTATAAAGCTCGATTTCCCGCTCGAAGACCCTCCGCTCCAAACACCTGTTGCGGATCCAGGGTTAATTAAGAGCAATTCATCAATTTTAGCCACATCTAGTTTATGTGTGTGTCCATGTATTAAGATATCTGATTCAGATTCTTTTGCTAAGTACCTCAATTGGTCTTTATTGCCTCTCGGATAAACTTGGTTTCCATGTATTGCTTTTAATTTCTTGCCTTTGATCTTTATCTCTATCTTTTCAGGATAATCCTCTTTATCCATGTTTCCTTTAATTGTTTTAGTTTTAGATATTTTTTTAAGTTCCTTCAATACTAATTTAGAGGTTAAATCTCCCGTACAAAGTATTAAATCAACTGAATATTTCTTTAATTTTTCTTTTATCCAAAAAGGGATTTTATTAGCTCTTGAAGGTATGTGGAAATCTCCTATTATTGCTATTTTCATATTTATTCTCTTTTAAAACTAAAAAAGCCCTCCTCCTTGCTTCTTCATTTTCTTCATCATTCTTTTCATTTCTCTTCCTCCCCCGCCTTTAAATCTCTTAATCATTTTCTTACCTTTGTTAAAATGTTTTATTAATTCTTTTACTTCTTCCTCTGTTCTTCCAGAACCTTTAGCTATTCTCTTTTTTCTACTGTGATTCATTAATTCCGGTTTTTTGAGCTCTTCATTTGTCATTGAATCTCACATGTACTTGTATTTCTCCATCTTTTCTTCAGTTGCACTTAATTCTTCTTTAGGTATTTTGTTTTGTATCCCAAGAGTTTTGAAGATTTTGCTCAGCGAACCCATCTTGTTAACTGCTTCAAGTTGTTTGTAGAATGTTTGGAAATTATAGTCTCCTTTCATGAGCTCTTGTGGATCAAGATCTGTTTCTTGAGTTGCTCTTTGAACTCTTTTTAGCAATTCACCTAAATCAGGTTTTCCAAGTAGATTTGCAACAAAATCTTCTGCTTTAAAAACTTTGAATTCATTCATTTTTTCTCCAGTTCCTATGAATGCTACAGGTACTTCTGCTTCAGAACATGCTGTTAATGCTCCTCCTGATTTAGCCGAGGTGTCTGTTTTTGTTACTATTACCCCTGTTAACCCTATTTCCCGATCGAAGTCTTTAGCTAATCTTCTAGCTGTTTGACCTGTATCTGCTGAAACTACTAAAAAAGTTTCCTTTGGACTTAAGATCTTTTCTATTCCTTTTATTTCTTTTAATAGTTCTTTATTTACATTATCTCTACCTGCAGAATCTATTATTCTTATATCATAACCCTCTGTTTTTTTGAGATATTTTTCAAGTACTTTTGAAGCATTTTGAGCATCTGGTTCTCCGTAAACATCGATATTTATTTTTTCACCAAGTTGTTGTAATTGCTCGTAAGCAGCTGGCCTATCAGTATCGGTAGTTATTGCACATGTCTTCATACCCCTTTTTGAATAAAAACTAGCTAATTTGGCAACAGTAGTTGTTTTTCCCGACCCATAGAGACCTACTAACAATATATCATGACTTTCAAGTCTTGGTTTATACTCCTCCCCTCCAAGTATTTCTTTTAACTCATTATATATTAATTTAGTTATATATTCTTTTTTAGAAACTCCTTTTGGGAATTCTTTTTCTTTTATTTTTCTCTTTATGTCGTCAGAAAGTTCTTTAACTAATTTTACAGATACGTCTGCCTGTATAAGTATTCTTTGTATGTCTTTCGTTATCTCCTTTATTAATTCTTCGTCGATTACTCTCGACTTGGTTATTTTATTCATCACATTTTGAAGCTTATCCAACATCTTTGTATTCACCCTTAGAGATCTTTATTTTGGCAGTATATTATTTACGAACCATTCTTTTTTAAATTTCTTCAAGTCATTCAAGCCTTGACCTATTCCTAAATAATGTATAGGTTTTCCCGTAACACTTGATATAGATAATAAGCAACCGCCTTTAGCGTCAGTATCAACTTTGGTAACTATAAAACCATCAACACCTATTTTTTCATTGAATTTCTCTGCTTGTTTAACTGCAGCATTTCCCGCCACTGCTTCCGTTACGTAAATAGTTTGATCAGGTT
>PULY01000004.1 GCA_003551125.1 Candidatus Iainarchaeum sp. | reverse complement strand
TGGAAATCTAGCTTTTTTGTGATCTGTTTTTTTCAGTTCTTCCTCTATCATTCTCTGTATTTTATCTTCCATATACTCAGCATTAGGTTTATGTGCGATGAACCCTTTTGCTGGGTATCTTTTATCTATTAGGTCCGCTTTTTTCAGTATTTCATCGAACCATTCCGAGAAGTTTTCTTCCTTATCTATATCAAATTTTACCATTTGGATTCACTTTTGTTGGTTTCTTATTATTCTTCCTTCTTTTTTACTATTTCTTCTATTCTTTTCTTGAATTCTTCTGCTGTTTTTACTAGATATTTTGCTTTTTCGGAAGAGTATGAGTAATTGTAGTCCGCGTTTTCTCTGGCGTTCTTCGCTGCTTTGTAGTCGTTAACGTATCTACTTTCAAGTTCTCCTTCCAGTGATTGTTCTTCGAGAACTATTATTATACCTAAGTGAGTGTTTTCTCTGTATCCTAGTGAATATAAGAAGGATTTTGCCGAGTGGAACATAACGTAGTAGCTCTGGATAGTGCTCCACTTATAGTCTTTCTTTTCTAAGGTTTCTTTTGCTTTTTTCAGATCGTATTTTGCTTCTTCTAGCTCCTTCTTCATTAGTTCCCTGTCCGGAGTTATTTTTTTTAGGTGTTCTTTTTCTATTGCTTCTTCAATATTCATTTTTTTCACTTATTTTGATTTTATCTCTTTCTATCCTTCTGTAGAGTGCTTTGTCTTTGTCAGGGAGTTTTGAGTATCCTATTGGCGTGAATATGATTGGGTTGATTTTTCTTTCTATTTCTTTAGAAATATGATTTATCTCTTGAATTATTTTTGTTTCTTCTTTTTCCGTGATTACCAGTAAATCTAGGTCGCTTTTTTCGGTGTCTTCTCCTCTGGCTACTGATCCATATATATATGCTTCTTCTTTGAATTCTTGAAAAGCTGGAAGTATATTTGCTAGAGATATCAGTATCTTCATCTGTTTTACGAAGGGGTTTTCTTTTTTCAGTCTGTAGAACTTGGCGTTTGCTTCTTCTCTCAGTTTAATTATTTCTTGTTCTCTGAGTTCTCTGAGTCGTTTCCCAGTGGTTGTCTTTGATAATCCTGTTTTTTTCCTCACTTGAGTTGCGTAGAACTCTTTTTTAGGATTTTTCAGGAATAGTTTGAGTACCTTGTATCTTGAGGCATTACCTAATATATCATCTAATTGGTACATATGTATCAATTAATTAATACATGGTTCAATTATTTATACTATATGGTTTAATTAATTGTACCTAATTTTTTTAGTATCTTCGGTTTTTGAGGATTTTTCAACCTTCTTCTTTTATTCTAGTTATTTCTTTGTAGTTCATTACTTTTTTTACTATGACTATTTGACCTTGTTTTATTTTGTCTTTCAGTTCTTCTGGTTTTTCTAATTCGAAGTTTTCATATGTTTCCATATCCATTAATTGAACTTTGTCTCCCATATCTGCTATTATTTGTGCTTCTTCTCTCATTACTCTTGGTATCTTTATTCTTGCATCTACTGGTTTCACGAAACTGTGTTTTGATCCGTCTATTAGTGATTTTCCTTTTACTCTTGCTTTTGCACTTCCGTGTTTTCCTGATTTACTTTTTGACATTGATCTGATTTTGCAAGGGTGTTCGTCTATCATTGCTACTTTTCCTTCCTTTAGACTTCCAACTTCTCCTAATTCGTATCCTGCCATGTTTTTTACCTCCTTGTTTTTTCTTCTTTCATTCTTTTTTACTCTGTCCTTGTATCTTTAATTCATCTTGGTTTTTATCTTTATTTCCTTTTTCTTCTCCCTGTTCGTAATTCTTGATTCCAAGATAATATGCGAAGATTATTCCTATTACGGTTACAATCCAGAATTGGAAGAATCTATCTATGACTGTATGCACTCCTGCTCCTTCAGTTGCTATTCCTGCTGAAGCTATTACTATCATTCTACTTCCTTCTATTGCTCCTAATCCTCCTGGTAAGAATGGAACCATTCCTGCAGCTCTTGAAATGAATATTAAAGATATCAGTAGGGCTGGATTTACTTCCAAATTGATTGCTAGGAATACGAAGTATATTCTAGCTATATCAGCAGCCCACATTACACCTGAACTTGACATTGACTTTAACCATAGTCTAGGTTTCTTTATGTAAACTCTTAAGTTCTCACTGTGTTCTTTGAAATCTTTTTCTAGTTTTTCTTCTATTTCTCCCAATGGTTTGAATCTCTCTATTATTCTTTTGAATTTTTTGATGAGCCAAAGCATGAAATTCAATCCAAATGTCTCTGAAGTCACCGTGTAGTAAACTAGTAGAACCATTATTGTGGTGAACGCTATTAGGAAGAGCATTATGATTATCAACCAAATTGGAAGTTCGAACCAAAATAAAGATATCAAAACACTAAGTATACCCATTATTATGAAGAAACCCAGATCAAATATTCTTTCAGCTATCACTGTTGCAAGAGAGTCTTTAGCCCTACAACCGGTTTCTTTATTTAAAAAATAACTTTTAGCTGCTTCTCCACCTGTTCTAGCAGAAGGAGTTAAATTAGCAACGCTTATACCTGCAAAAGTAATTTGAAGTAATTTCCATCTAGATATTTTTATATGAGTATCATCTAAAACAAATTTCCAACGATACATCGTAGCTGTTACAGCTACAATTTGAAGTACAAAAGCAATAACTAGGAATTTAGGATCAACTGTTCTTATTACTTGTATGAGTTCTTCTCTATCCATCAGAAGATAAATTATAAACATTACTC
>PULY01000014.1 GCA_003551125.1 Candidatus Iainarchaeum sp. | reverse complement strand
CGTTAAGTAGCCATGATAATATTCATCAAAAGGACGTAAATGTTAGTAAAAAGAGTTGTTATGATTGTGGATTGCATGTTAATTGTAAAAATCAAGTGTTTCCCAGAGGTACTTTTTATCCTTTAATATATGTTATTGGAGAAGCTCCTGGAGTAGAGGAAGATGAGCAGGGTAAACCTTTTGTGGGTGCATCGGGAAAATATATGAATTCCGTGATGGGAGATCTTGAACTCGGTGAAGGCAAATGTAGGATATTTAATATGGTGCGTTGTAGACCAGAAGGTAATAGAAACCCTACGGATGATGAAATAAGTGCTTGCAGTAAGTATTTAATAGCAGATATAAAAAAGACATTACCTGAGGTTATTGTTACTGTGGGTGCAGTTTCGACTAAGTATATACTCGGTGCAAAATATACTAGTATAACTAAAGTAAGAGGTCAGGTATATAAAGTTGAAATAGGTGGTAAAGAATTTTTGGTGGTACCTACTTTTCATCCATCGTTTGTTTTGAGGAAAGGTGGTAAGGGTGAGGTAGCTAATCAGTTTCATAGTGATTTTAAGAAGGCTCTGGAAGTAGCCAATAATTTAGATATAGGGATTGATAATAATGAAGATAATGTTGAGGTTGATAAAGACGCTGATTTGTATAACAAAGAGACGGTATTAATAAAGAATAGTAGAGATTTAGAGGATTTTATAGGTAGTTATGCTAATGAGACTATTAAGATGTCTTTTGATTATGAGACTAATAGCCGTTTACCGTTGGCGGAGGATAGTAAGGTAGTCGGGGTAGGTTTAGCTTTTTCGAAGGATGTAGGTGGCTATATTGTAAGAGAATCTTTGGATTATAAAATGGATGACGCTGAATGGCATAAGATTGTTGGTAGGTTAGTAGAATTGTTAGACGAATATACTGTTATTGTACATAATATGCCATTTGAAATACCATTTACTGTAAAAGAATTTGGTTATTATTTAACGAATATTGAAGATACTTTGGTAAAATCTAGGCTACTTTCAGGTGGGGATGGAGGAGACGGATTAGTGAATCAATGCATGGAACGGTTAGGGTATCCTAAATGGGATGTAGTAGTTCATAATTACGTTATAGGTTGTGAAAGTATAATAAGTAGCTTGTTACCTCCTGCTTCTGGTAAGAATAGATCAGAATATTTGTATTTGAAGAATAAAAGTATAGACGATTTATATAGGTATATGACTACGTTAGGTAAGTTAGATAATAGGCAGAAGGCTTTGAAGGAAGGATTACTATTAGTGATTAATGTAACTTCTGAATATTACACAGGTGACGATTATGAATATATTATGAAGTTGATAAAAGAACATTTACTTGCTTTAGTAGATGTGAGATATAGCGGGAATTTTAGCTACGGTTGGATTCCTCTTAATATAATATATAAGTATGGTTGTTATGACGCTATAGGCACTTACCACTTGAACGATATTTTGGACGGTGAGATAGATAGGTTATCGAATAAGATGAATTTAAACCTGTGTGAAGGTTATAATAATATGATTAAACATTTTAAAGTTGGCACTAGGATGGAGATTAATGGGATTTATTGGGATGATGATATTGCAGAGGATGAGAAGAAGAGCTATGAAGTTATGATCCATGATGCTATGTTAGGCATGTTAAATACTGGCTTAGTGGATGATTATTTATATTATAACAATAAAAATGGTAAGTATATGAATGATTATATATACAATTATAGATTAGGGGATGTTATGCATCACTATGGTAATATACATAGTATTAATAAAACACATATTGTAACGGATCGTGCGAAATTAAAATATAATCAGCTAGCGGGCGAAATGGGTAGTGATTATTGTGAGTCTATTAAGTCGGATTTTGTGCAGTATTTAAAAGATATAATTGTTAATGCGGATAGTTATGGTGATACAAAGGATATATTTAATCCTAATACGTCTACTGATGATTTTAAGAAGTTTTTGTCGGGTATATTAATAGACGACGACGTGAAGGTATCTAATTTTGTGGGTGGGTTACAGAATGTAATGTTGGAAAAAGATTTTGTTAAGGATTTGCAGAATAACGAATATAATTCTGATGAAATTGCTATGTTTAATGCTATAGGTAACATTTCTCAGAAAGTGCAGGATGGTCATATTGATGAACTTGAGGCAACTAGAGGTATTTTTAATTATGTGAAGAATTTTTTGGATGGTAATAATGTTATAACATCAAAACGGTTGCAGGAAATTGCTAAGAAATCTTTTTCGATGGGATTAGAAGATTTATCCGAAGAGAGTATTGTAGGATTACATAATGACTATGTTAGGATGGGCGTAGATGTAGAGGACGAGAACACTTGGAATATACAGTATCATTTTTTATATAACTATCGTGTTTATAAAAAGTGTGTGAATTTGGTATCAAGTTATATTGATGGTACTGTTGGTCGTAGGTCTGTGTGGGTAGTGAATAAGGATAATTTAAGAAGTGGCAAGGAAGTAGTGCTTAGAAAGAGAAGGTACGATCATAATATTGCTATAAGTAGTGACGAAGAATACTTATTACAGCCTGATTTTAATATATGTGGTACTGTTACGGGCAGGTGGAGATCAGGCGTTCATACGATACCTTCAGAATCTTCTATAAAGGGTATTTTTACTTCTCGGTTTTTGGGAGGGTCTATAGCTACTCCAGACCTTTCTCAATTTGAGGTTAGGATGTTAGCTGCAGCATCGGATTGTAAATCTTTATTGAGTGCTTTGAGTGATGGTATGGATATTCATAAGTTTG
>PULY01000049.1 GCA_003551125.1 Candidatus Iainarchaeum sp. | reverse complement strand
TACATGAAGATCTAGTAGTATGTGACTACAAATCACTTTATCCGACAATAATAATATCGAAAAATATAGGACCATTATCCCTCTGTAAAGATGAGGAATGTGAAAAAGAACATTACAAATCACCAACTGGTCAAAAATTTCATAAAAAAGGAGATACTCTTATTCCGGAAATAGTTAAAGAACTGGTAAGGACAAGAGATGAAGTAAAAGGGAAGATAAGAGAAACTGAAAATGAAGAGGAAAAGAAAGCATTGGAATACAGATCTCAAGCATTGAAAATAATAGCTAACTCTGTATTTGGCTACTTAGGATACCCAAGAGCCAGATGGTACTCTAGAGAATGTGCTGAAGCCATAACTTCCTGGGGAAGACAGTATATACAACAGACAATAAAGAAAGCTGAAGAAAAAGAATTAAATGTGATATACGCGGATACAGATTCTCTTTTCTTGAAATTAAAGAAATCACAATCCAAAAAAGATTTGAAGAAATGGTTAGAGGAAATAAATCGGGACCTACCAGGAGCAATGGAATTAGAACATGAAGGTTACTACCCAAGAGGAGTATTTGTATCAAAGAAAAGTGGAAAAGCAGCAAAAAAGAAATATGCATTACTCAGAGAAGATGGAAAACTTGAAATAAAAGGATTTGCATTAGTAAGGAGAGACTGGTCACCAATAGCGAAAAAAACACAGGAAAAAGTAATAGAAAAAGTTTTAATGAAAGGTAAACCTGAAAAAGCAGTTGAATACGTTGAGAAAATAGTTCAAAAGCTGAAAAACAAAGAGATAGATCCAGAGGAATTAATTATATACACAACTATGAAGAAAAATATAGATAACTACGAATCAATAGGACCTCATGTAACAGCAGCTCAAAAATTGGAAGAAAATGGAACAAAAGTGAAAGGAGGAACAGTAATAGGATACGTCATAAAAGAAGGAAGAGGATCCATATCGGAAAGATCACAACCAATAGAGCTCTTCAAAGGTAAAAAATATGATTCAAACTACTATATAGATAACCAAGTAATACCAGCAGCAATGAGAGTGTTAAAAGAATTAGGAGTAAAAAAAAGAGATTTAAAATACGCTGGAAAACAATCAGAATTGGAGAAATGGATGTAAAGATAAAATGAATGAAAAAGAAATTAAGAAGTATAGAAAAGCTGGAAAAATAGCTGGAAAAGCTAGAGAAAAATCTAAAGAGATAATAAAAGAAAATAAAACATTCTTGAATGCAGCGAAAGAAATAGAAGAATATATAGAGAAAAAAGGAGGAAAACCAGCATTCCCTGTTAACCTATCAGTAAATGAAGAAGCAGCACATTATACACCAGGAAAAAAGAGTAAAAGGAAATTTGGGGAAGACCAAATAATAAAAGTAGATATAGGAGTACATGTAGACGGATACGTAGGGGGAGACACAGCATATACGATTGATTTGACAGAAGAACATCCTAAATTAATAGAAGCAAGTGAAGAAGCACTTGAAAACGCAATATCAATGGTTAAAAAAGATAGAAAAATAGATGAAATAAGCAAAGAAATACAAGAAACAATAGAAAAAAAGGGATTTAAGCCAATAAGAAACCTAACTGGGCACGGATTAAGCAAATGGAAAACACATGAAGAACCAATAATACCAAACATAAAATCAAACACGAATAAAAAACTCAAAGAAGGACAAATAATAGCAATAGAACCCTTCGCTTCAACCGGAAGGGGAATAGTAAAAGAAGGAAGACATACAGAAATCTATTCATACGATAAGAATATTCCTATAAGGGGTAAAACGGCTCGAGATATAATTAAAAAAGTTAAAGAAGAATATAATGAACTTCCATTCGCTGAAAGATGGATATCTAAAGATTACCAAGAATTAAAGATGAAGATGGCATTGAAAAAACTCACGAATAAAAAAGCTTTAAAGAAGTATCCCGTCTTAAAAGATAGTAAAGAATCAATGGTATCACAAGCTGAAAAAACAATTGTAGTGGAAGAAGAAGGATGCGAGGTGTTGACAAATTAGTAAAAAAGAAAAGAGTACAAATGAAATCAAATATTTATCAATATCGACCGCATTAATAACCATACTATCAATAATATGGATCTACATATACAGTTTAATCGGAATAAGCTTCAATATGGCTTTTGAACTAACCGAAGCACTCCAAGTAATTAAAATAGAAAACATATTATTTCTAATACTTTCAGGTGTAGCTCTAGCCGCTACAATAATAACTACAAATTATTTCCATATAAAACAAGGAAAAAGAAATACAGCTATAGCTTCCACAGCAGCAACAATAATTTCAATCCCAATACTTCTCCCTCTCTTTGAAAACAGACCAATATTCATCTCAATGATGATGTTCTATTTAGCGGGATTAATAACTGTTACATATCTGTCAAAAATAGAGGAGAAAGAAGGAATACTGGAAAAATTATCATCAGGATGGAATATATCCAAGAAAATGATTTATCTGTTAGCAATAGGAGGACTGATAATACCTCTACTAATGACAGCAACAACTTTAGAATATAGGCAAGAGCAATTCAAAGAATCAATGATAGATATAACCGAATCTCAAATAGAAGAGATAGATTTGGCGGAAATGATAGATCCTGAAGAAATAGATATAGGTTCAAAGCCCGGTAATATGACAAAAGAAGAATTTAAAGAAGATATATTATTACCTCAAATAAAGATGACGGGAATGCCTATGGATTATGAAACATGGGAAAATATGACAGAAGAAGAAAGAGAAGTGACTTTAGAATACCTATATGACGAATTTATGGAAGAAC
>PULY01000043.1 GCA_003551125.1 Candidatus Iainarchaeum sp. | reverse complement strand
CGACTTGGGATCTACCCACTAGAAGGTTTAGATTAGAAGCTTTTGAGGAAAGAGGTTTTATATATGGTGAAGGAAATATATACACTATAGCCAATATTTTAATATCTATGGGGGCCGGTGCAGGGGTAGGTTTAGTGATGTTTGGTTTGGTTGGATTTATAAGCTTAATTATGAAAAAAAGAAAAAATAGTACACAAATCTTGATATTAATATCATTCCTATTAAGCATACCCTTCATGATGACATCGGTCTACTTTAGACCGTTCTTTGTGTTATACTCTTCATTTTTCATAGGATATGGATTATTATGGCTTAGAGATAAAGAAAGGCTGTCGATAATTCCATCTTTGATTATTGTTTTAATACTAGTTATAGCCTCTATACCCTTCTCAAATTTTATGGTTCAAAGATGGACTGTTCAAGTACCTGAAAATATCCCAGGTAGGAATCCAGACCAGGCTACACCTTCATTTTATATCCAACAACCACTCTATGAAAGTGGTATATACCTAAGATATACAGAAATGGATAAAGAAGAAAGATTTACGACCTGCCTCAAACCCCTTACTACCAGTAGACTGGAAACCCTATCAACGAAGATTCCATATGGGAATCCCATGTCTATTTATGAGATCGAGAGGACCATGAAGCAAGAGGATTGGGAAGCCGTAAGAAATGAAAGGGAAATCACGAGACCATACGTTTCAAATCCCCCTCGTCGCCGCCTCTATCCAAGGATATTTACAGGCACATCATCTAGGGTAGAACAACAAATATACAATAACAATATCACGATGATCTATTCAAAAGTCTTTGTTGGTGAGGAAACCTATAGTTCTTTTATGGAAGAAAATTATTATAAGCTCTATGAACATGAGGATGGAATCTTCTGGAAAACATAACAGATATTTGATTTTTAATTTATTGTTTACTAGATGTTATGAAGAAAGTAAAAATCCCTCATTTTTTCTTCTAGAGTGTTCTTTTCTATTGTTGTTTTCCAATTTCTTAAATAAGTGTTCAACTTTTTTTCTAATTTTTTTCTTAATTTGAATTCATATACTAAATTTTCATTTTCGTTTGGGTCGTTTTCCAAGTTATATAACTCTACATTAACACCATCTCGCTCACGTATCAATTTATATTTTTCAGTTCTTATGCAATCAATAGCATCATCCATGTCTCCCTGGTGATTTTTTCCAACGGTTTCTGATTTCAAACCTTGACTAATAATAAAATCATTATCTTTTCGGATATTAAAAACACTCTGACCCATGTAAGATTCGGGTTTAGAAATTTCAAGTAAATCTAATATCGTCGGACCTATATCTACCAAAGATTTTAAGCAATTTAAATCAGGTCTCTTTTTTTGAGATGGATCAATAATTATCATTGGGATTTTGAGCAATTCTTCGTAAAATTTAACCGTCCTTGTTCCCCCAACGTGCCCGTAATTCCCGTGCTCACCCAATTCATCTCCATGGTCAGAAGTGATTATTATAATAAAGTTATCAAGACGTCCTGTTTCAGATAACCAATCATAAAGTTCACCAATTTTATTGTCTATGTATTGAACACTTATGTCATATAAATAACCAAATAATTTTTTTTCCATTTCTTTTGATGAATAATGTGGATTTAAATAACTATATAATACATTTTTAACTAATGTTTTCACTTTTATCTCTTGTTTTTTATTATAAGGTATATAAGGTGTATGTACATCCATATAGTGAGCCCATATAAATTTTGGTGATTTATTTTTATCTTCATCAATGATTTCCATAATCTTTTTATTTAGTTTACCACCCATTTCATATGGGAAATCCCGTTTATTATTTGATAATGAATCAAAATGTCTCCAACATCTATACAACCTCTTGATTCTGTTGCCTAACAATTCATCGATTTTGTTGATTCTATTCTTAACCTTTAATTTACTTTTAAGATTCTTTAAAAAACTTATATTGGCACCCATTTTTTTTTCAGAATTATCATTATTGATCATATCTATAAATATATCAAAACCTTCATCAACATCATAAACAGAAAACCAAGGATTGGAATGAATACCAATATTAAAGTATCCTTTATCCTTTAAAATTTTTGCAAAAGACAATCTGTTTTTACCAAATGGTAAATAATTATCAGGGATTAAAGGTAAAGTAGAAGTTAATAAAGATGAAATAGCTGGAGTTGTGTATGGAGCATTTGTAAAAGCATTTGTAAAAGAGAATCCCTTTTTACTTATTCTATCTAAATTAGGCGTAATATTTTTATTATAGCCCAAATGTCCTATGCGGTTTCCCCTCAATGCATCAACTGTTATCAATAATATGTTTTTCTTCATGAATGCAATTTAAAGTTTCATTTCTAATATAAGTATTTAACTTATTAAAAATTCTAGAAGTGTAACAACTAATTTAAATATCAAATATTTAATATTTTTTAAATTTCTTAATTAGTATGAAGCAAAATCACACTAAAAAACAATTATAAATAATAGTGGAATTTATGTTGATATATGAAAGGAGTTATTTTAGCTGGAGGTACCGGTTCAAGACTGAGTCCACTTACAGACGTTACTAACAAACATCTGCTTCCAGTTTATGATGAACCTATGCTTTACAAAGTTATACACACGATGGTAGATTCTGGTATAACGGATATCCAGATAGTATTAGGTGGTAATAGTGTCGGCGATATAGTCAGACTGATTGGTAGTGGAAAGGATTTTGGAGAAGACGTGAAAATATCTTATGTTTACCAAGATCGTGCAGGAGGCATCGCTGAAGCGTTATCACTGAATGAGCACTTTGTTGACGGTGATAAAGTAGCTGTCATAT
>PULY01000057.1 GCA_003551125.1 Candidatus Iainarchaeum sp. | reverse complement strand
TTCCTCTTTTTTCTTTCCCTGTTCTTCCCTATTTTTTCTCGCTTTTTTTCTATTCATTTTTCTCACTGTCTAGTTTATTGTTTCAATCCTTAATCTATTTTTTATTTAACTTCTTTGGTTGAACAAATTATAATAAAATAGCAATCTATAAAAAATAAGAGGGTTGAAATGATTGACTTCAATGAATTGATAGATGGTTACTTGGAAAGAGGCAAATCCAATAAGAGAATTGGATGGTACTGGCCCTCTGAAGTAGGAGGATGTCTCAGAAAAACATGGTTTAAGTATAAGAAACCTAAAAAAACATCTCCAGATAGCTTAAGGAGATTTGAAGTTGGAAATATGATCCATGAATTCATTAATGAAGTTTTAGAATCAAATAATAATGAAAATATAGAGTTATTGGAGAATGAATTTTCTTGTAGATTAAAAAGAAAAGATTACACTATATCGGGGAGGATTGACAATATATTGATGATTAAACCCGAAGAAGAACCTTGTTTGATGGAAGTGAAATCAACTAAAAGCCTTGAAAATTGTAAAGAGCCCAGTGAAAGTCATTTAATTCAATTAATGTTCTACATGCACTCCACAGAAATACACAACGGAATTTTACTGTATCTTCAAAAGGACAATCTTCAAGCAAAAGCCTTTGAAGTAGATTACGATGAAGAAAAAGCTCAAGAAATTCTAAATAGATTTGATAAGTTACACAAATGCTTAAAGGAAGATGAAGTACCTGAACCTGAAGCAAAACAGGATTCTGAATCAGAATGGAAATGCAGGTACTGTGAATACAGGGAAGAATGTGATGATTACAACTAATTATTATTAAGTAAACATAGTTTTTTATAGATTGAAGAACCCTGTTTAAATTGATTTAAAATGACTGAAAAATTACCCATAAAGAAAAAAATAGCTCCACTTTAAAGTGGTTCATCATATGGTTCATTCCAATCTTGGACCTGTGGTTCATGTGGAGAGCCGCTCATTTAATCTCTGGGCATGAAGAAAAAGTGGATAAATTCAAATTAATCGCTCATAAAAAATCTAAGAGTTCATCAATCGGATGGTTCGCTTTATTTGCAGTTCCTCTTTACTTAACTATCATCTCAAGTTTATTTATAATGGCTAATTTCCCTGTTTTCTTAGCTGTGGTAATAGCTTCCGTTATAATATCTTTATTTATAATATGGAAGTTAGCTGAAGTAGTTTCAGGTCATAGTAAAATATATGAAACTCATGAAAAACTGGAACATAAAGAAAAGAAACAATCAACATTAAAATGGTTCTTGATAGGAATACTACCAATACTAAACCTTTATTTTTACTGGAAAGTGGCTGAAAAGATAGCTGGCCATGAAATAACCTACAATTAAAAATAAGAATTTTATTTCTCTTTTTTCTCAAGGGTAATATACCTTGAAATTAACAATGGTTAACATGAGTCTAAAGATAGTTAGCGCCTGCCTGGCAGGAATAGATTGTAATTATAAAGGAGAGTCAAGACCATGTGAAAAAATCATTCAATTGGTCGAAGAAGGAAAAGCTATACCTCTATGTCCTGAGAAACTGGGAGGGCTTCCAACACCAAGGTCACCGGCCGAACAAAAAGATGATAGAGTAATCACTGACGAAGGAGAAGATGTGACTGAGGAATTTAAAAAGGGGGCTGAAGAAGTTCTTAAAACAGCGAAACTAATCAAATGTAAGGAAGCAATATTGAAAGCTAAATCACCTTCATGCGGATCAAAGAGAATCTACGATGGAACATTTACAGGAAAACTTATAGAGGGAGAAGGAATAACTGCTAAACTTTTGAGAAAAAATGGAATCAAAGTAAAAAATGAGAACGAGATAGATCAAGATTGAATTGGATTAAATTAAAATGAGGATTAAAAATGCTTAAAATTGGACATAGAGGAGCAATGGGTCATGAACTGGAGAATTCTTCAAGTTCAATAAAAAAAGCATTAGAAATGCCAATAGACATGATAGAGATAGATGTAAGGAAATGTAAAACAGGAGAAATAGTAGTGATACACGATGAAACGGTTGACAGAGTTACAAATGGAGAAGGTGAAGTGAGTAAGAAAACTCTAAATGAATTGAAAGAACTTGATTTGATAAATGGAGAAAAGATACTTACTTTAGAAGAAGTTTTAGATTTAGTGAATGGAAAAAAGAAAGTAAATATAGAATTAAAGGGAAGTGGAACAGTAAAACCGGTTTTAAAAGTCATTAAAAGATACTTGAAAAAAGGATGGAGCTTGAATGATTTTTTGATAAGTTCTTTCAGGTACTATAGACTTCAAAGAACTTTGGAAATTATTCCAGATATTGATATAGGTTTAATAATGTTTATGTCTCCTCATTTATTGGAAGTTCCCGTGGAAAAGATAGAAACAAATTTTATAGTTCTTAGAAAAGAATTCGTAACTGGAGAAATAATTAAAGACTTACACAGTCTTGGTACAAAGGTAATAGTTTGGACGGTCAACAGAAAAGAAGAAATTGAGAGGATGAAGGAACTTGGAGCCGATGGAGTTATTTCAGATTACCCTGAGAGAATCTGAAGCCCAATTGAACCATAATTTTGAAAATGTTTATAAACTACGGTTAATTAAATGATACCAGGTGATAAAGGTGAAGAAACTATTTGCACTACTATTAATAGGAACCTTATTCATAGGAATAGGTTGTCTTGGATTCATGGAAGGAGAAGTAGAAGAAGAGACAGAAGAGCTATTTAATGGTGAAGAAGAGACTGAAGAGTACGAAGAGACAGAGGAAGAGACAGAAGAGACTGAAGAGGAAGAAGAGACAGAAGAGACAGATGAAGAGGAGGAAGAAGAGATGGAAGAAGCAGAAGAAGATCAAATAAG
>PULY01000031.1 GCA_003551125.1 Candidatus Iainarchaeum sp. | reverse complement strand
TTGAATTACTTTAGGGTTCTCTGTAATTGAGATTAAGTAACCTATTTGTGCTTCCAATTGATCTAGCTCTCCCCATGTTCTTACTAAAGGATCTTCTTTGCTTATTTTTTCTTTTGAATTTATCTCTGTTTTCCCATGGTCTCCTTTACCTGTGTAGATCTTATTCTTTATTTTTTCGGAAGAATTATTTTTATCCATGTTTTAAATTTGGAAGGAAGAGAATAAAAAGGTTTTGATAAAATAGATAAAAAAAGAAAGAGAGGGGCGGGTGAGCCTTCCTCTCGGGAATTTTATCTTTCAATCTATTCAGTTTTTTTAGATTTTACAGGTTCCATCTGGACAGTCAGGTGAAAATTGTTGATCCACTTCAAATGCTCCTTCTATGTCGTCGAGGTTCAATTTTCCTTTATTATTTCTTTTTTCTTTTTTCACTTTTCTCTTCTGTTCCTCTTCGTAGGATTCGAATTCCTTTATTTTATCCTCGACGTATTCATCCGCAGTTTCTGCATCTGTTTCCACTCCTTCTATGTTCATAGGTTGGTTTGAAAGCGAACCGTATCTGTAAACTGTTATTCCTTTGCATCCTTCTCTGTAAGCTAGTTTGTAGGCTTCTTTGAAGTCTTCTATAGTAGCGTTTCTTGGGAAGTTTATTGTTTTTGACACCGCGTTATCCACGTGTCTTTGGAATGCTCCCTGCATCTTCACGTGCCATCTTGGTTTTATATCGTGTGCTGTTCTGTATTTGTTTTTCATTTCTTCTGGTATTTCGTCTATTCCTTGACATCCTCCTTTTTTAGCTACTTCAGCCATTAGTTTCTGGGAGTATATTCCCTTTTGTCTAGCTTCTTTTTCAAATAAATCGTTTGTTTCGATTAGACGGGTGTTGTCCATTATGTTTCTTATGTAGTTTATAGCGAACATGGGTTCTATTCCGCCTGTGCAGTTTGATATTATGCTTATTGTTCCTGTTGGTGCTATCGTTGTTCTTGTTGCATTTCTAAGTTCTGGTTCTTCTGGATCTTTACCGTATACACTTGTTTCGTATCCTGGGAATGTTCCTCTTTCTTCAGCTAGTTTCGCAGATGCTTTCTTTGCTTCTTCGTTGATAAATTTCATTACTTCTTCTCCAGTTTCTACTCCTTCTTCGGAATCGTATTTTACTCCAAGTTTAACCAGCATTTCAGCGAATCCCATTATTCCTAGTCCTATTTTTCTATTTCTTTTGACCATGTCCTCTATTTTTTTCAATGGGTATTCACTTCTATCTATCACATTATCGAGGAACCTCACTGCTTTGTGGGTTGTTTCTTTTAATTTCTCCCAGTCAACTTCTTTTTCATCCTCAGATTCTTTTACATGATGGGATAGGTTTATGGACCCCAAATTACATGCTTCATAAGGTAAAAGAGGTTGTTCACCGCAGTTGTGTATTACTAAGCCATCTGCAACTAATGTATGAGTCTTTGGCTCTGTTAGATCATATACTGGTTCTTTTCCATTCTTTTCCTTTTCTTTAAAGGTTGCCTTGAACTTCTCTCCGTAGGGTCCTTTTTTCATTTCATCGAGGTATTCTTTGAGTTTTTCTTGCTTTCTGTTTGAAATAAACCCTATTTCTTCTTTGAATGTCTCAAGGTTTTCTTTGGATATCGTTAGCTCATGCTGTGCCTTTACATCATATTCTTTTTTGCCTCCTTTTCCATCGGGCAGTTCTCTTTTTTCTGCTTCTCTTCGATTTTCATATATTTTTGAGAATATACCGAAGTTTAGAAGCAGTTTCTGTACTTCTTTCAGCAAGGAAAGATTGCTTTGAGATAATCTCACCTGTCCTCCTTTTTCCAGGTTTCCCTGGAAACTTCCGTCAGCGGTAAATAATGCCTGTAGGAAGCCTTTTACTGCTTCTTTGGGAGCAGTATATAGTGTTTCCGGTACTTCTTTTTCCTCTGTTTTTGCCGCTTTTACTCCTAGCTTCTTGAAGTAATCTACGAAGTGCTTGCTGTGGTAGGATAGATGATTCACCCCATTTTCTCTCTCTACTTCTTGTATGTCTTTACCGTACCAATTATTGATAACCGGTTTTAATTTTTTCATTATCTCCTCATCTTTCTTACTGAAGGTAAAGCCTACTCTTCTGTTTTCATCTCCGGATCTAAGCCATCCGTCTCCAATTAGCCATCCAATCACTTGTCCAAGTTCTTCGGACCACTCTTCTGGGAAATTGTATTCATAGATCTTGCCATTTTCTCCTTTGAAGCTGTTTTTTACTTCAAAAGGCAGTTCTCTATTATCTGAAAATTCTCCTTCTCTATCTAAAATATGAATTTCGTCTCCAGGTTGAAGTTCTCTTGCTTCTTTCCATGTTCCTGAATTTGTCTTTATTTTGTGGTTTCCGGTTACTTTTAACTCGTATCCTTCCTCTGTTTTCAATTTGTAAGTATGTTTTTCCCCCGTTTTAAAGACGTTGCTTGCCTTTGCTATTTTTTCCTCTGATTCTCTGGAGTCAAGAATAATTTTGTTTTCTTCTCCTTCCTGACATAGTTCTTCGGCTTTCTTAAGACCTTCAGACGTATATATCCTAGTGTCTCCTGTGAAGCAGGGATTTGTTGATTCTATTTCTCCTACATCTGGTGTTGGATTCTCTTCATTTATTCTGTCTATGAAGATTATTCCAGGATCTCCTGAATTCCAAGCTAGTGTAGCTATTAGATCAAACACTTTCTCTGCATTTAATTTGTTCATTACTTCTCCATTTCTAGGGTTTCTTAACTCATAAGGTCTTTTTTCTTCAACTTTTTCCATGAATTCTTCCGTCATAGCTACAGATATATTGAAGTTATTCAATTCATTTTTCTGGGATTTAGCCGTTATGAAATCCAATACATCGGGATGATCGATCCTTAGAACCCCCATGTTTGCTCCTCTTCTTTTTCCACCTTGTTTTATCGTATTTGTTGAACT
>PULY01000054.1 GCA_003551125.1 Candidatus Iainarchaeum sp. | reverse complement strand
TTTCTCAATTATTTGTTCTACAATCCCCATCTGCTTTCTGAGGTCTTTGTAAAATATATTTTCATTTTCTTTTGAATAACTTAGAAGATTGAGTGAAATTGTTTGCATTATCCCTCTTTCTTCATGTTTGCTTGTGATCAACTGCCCGTTAGTAACTGTTTTCTCATTCTTCGTTTTTGAATTCCCTTGTTTTACAAGATAAATAGGCTTATTAGTTTCTTCTAGATTTAAATCGGACTCTAATTCTTCTTTTAGATTTTTCTGGTATTTTATAGCTATTTCAGGAACTTTAAAGTATTTTCCTTTATAATCTCCTTTTTCATATACCTTTAAAAATTTATTGAGGAATTGTTTTGCTTCTTCTTCGTAATCTTTGTATACCGAATCGTTTTTCTTTCCTTTTTTGACTGTTTTTCTTTCCTTAAGGGATTTTGGTGTCTTAGTATCCAAATTAACTGTTATGCTTGTTGTTCCGCTGCTAAGTTGATTTAATTCGTAAAGGAAAGTCTGTGCTATTTGTTCAACTTCTTTTTCTTCTAAATCTTCAATGTATGGCGCAATGTAAAAATTGAATGAATTAATTGATACTCCTCCAGATACATACTGGCTAGATGTTAGTAAAGATCTGGCCGCGTGTGAAGCAGCTACCTCTGGTTTTTTAGCTGGACCTGTTTCTATAATACCAGGTATATTCAGACCCTCTTCGTATATTTTGTAAAGATTATTCTCTATTGATTCTGGAGCCGCTATAAATCCTGATAAGTTATGTATCTGTATTTTCCCCTTCAAATGTTCTTGACTTAATCTCTTTGGAAGTGCTTGTGTAAGTGTATATTCTTCAAGTATTCTCTCCGCGAATTTTTCCTGTAGCTGCATAGGATTTATCGCTTTTTCCTCTATAAGCATTTTTTTAGCATCATAAATTGGTAATCCTACTCTTGAATACTGTCTTTTTTCATCTATATGTCTTCTTTGAAGCAATTTAGTATTTACCATCTCTCTTATCAGTGCACTGGAAATGTTATGTAGCTGTAGTCTTCTTATATCTTCACTTACTTCTTCAGCTATTTCTTTAGCGGTGTTTCTAGGTATTCTGGTTTCTTTTAATAATGAATCAGTTATTTTAGTTTTATCAAAAGGCTGTAATTCTCCATCAGTTGTTCTAATTAAAATAGAATGATAGTTTCTAAATCTTTCCGCTGCTTCTTCATTGTATTCTTTTAAATTTTGATATATTTCTCTATTCAATTCTTCTTCAGGAATCTCTTGATTTTCCATTTTCT
Organism: Candidatus Iainarchaeum sp.; assembly: GCA_003551125.1. Classification (GTDB taxonomy): domain Archaea; phylum B1Sed10-29; class B1Sed10-29; order B1Sed10-29; family B1Sed10-29; genus B1Sed10-29. The sequence continues at coordinate 12,238 of PULY01000054.1, read as the reverse complement.
TTTTTAAATCCAAAGCAGTCCTTGCAGATATCCAGAAATTAATCCCTGCTTTCTTACATTTTTTTAAAACTGTATTAGAAGATATCATTGAAGAGGTCATTGATTTATTTAATGAATCAATTAATATAATAGTTTAGTAGAGAATATATTCGATGAAAATTAGGAGTATTTCAAATGAATTTAGATGAAAAAGATGAAAAGATACTGAAGATACTTGAAGAAAAAGGAAGAATAAGCTATACAGAACTAAGTGAAAAAATAGGAATAAGCGATGTAGCAGCTAAAAAAAGAGTCAGTAAATTAAGCGAAGCGGGAATTATAGATAAATTTACAATTGATGTTAATTACAGTAAAATAGGCAAACCTCTCAGAAGCTATTTATTCATTAAGAGTTCTCCTGAAACCTCAAACAAAATTAAAGAAGAGTTTGAAAATGATAAAAGAGTTCTCAGAATAAATAAAACCATAGGAGAATATGATTTAATACTTGAAGCTGTCTGCAAGGATTTAGATGAATTGAAAAGGCTTTCAGAGAGAGACATAGGTAGATTAAGAGAAGTTCAGGAGATAAGGACTACTATAATAACTAATTAAATTTTAAACGCTCTCACGGGGATTCGAACCCCGGCATCACCCTCCGCAAGGGTGAATCTTAGTCCACTAGATCATGAGAGCAAAAAATAATTTTCACTTGTGCCACTACTGAACAACTCTTTGATCTTCAACCTATATTTATATACTTCAAGATAAAAAATAGTTTAATCAGTTAGTGAAATTTACAGAAATTTTTAGTAAAAAGCGAAATAGAGATGATAAAAATGATAGAATGCACATCATGCGGAAAGGAAGTAACGAATAACTATGTAGAATTCAAATGTCCTGGATGCGGAGAAATAGATATAAGAAGATGCGACAATTGTAGAAAAAGATGTACAAATTATAGATGCCCTGAATGCGGATTCAGAGGACCTTAAAAACGAAGGAGGAATCAAAATGGGTAAAGCAATGGTAGTATACAAAATATATCCTGAAGATGGTACTAGCGCAAAGGAAATAATGGACCAATTGGACCAGATAAAAGATATAAAAAGCGCGAAGAAAGAACCAGTAGCTTTTGGATTAGAAATAGTAAAAGCAGGAGCATTAATAGATAGAGATGATAATCCAGACAGAGTTCAGAAGGAATTAGAAGAAAAAATAAAAGGATACAGAAACATAGAACAAGGAGAAGCAACATTAATCTCTTAAAATATTCAGAGATCATTTAGTTTTCTCTGAATATCTTTTATCCTTTTCCAATGGCTACCCTTCCAATATTCATGGCCACAACCTATACATTCCCATCTATTTTTTTCAATCTTTTTTAATTCACTATTACAGTGAGAACATCTAGAATCGCTAGGAAAATAAGTATTCAAGCTAAAATGAGAAAATAAATCCTTTATTTGAGACTCAAAATCTTTAGAACCTAACAAAAAAACATCTACGAATGATTTCATTTTCTTAAGATCTTTATCACGAGTTAAAACAACTCTATTCTCTCTTTTTGCTTCTTCAAGAATATCCCTGTCACTAAGTTCATCAGAAGCAATTTTAGAATCATAACCCATGATCCTAAGCCATCTACATAATTTACCGAGCACTACATCACAAAAAAACTTTAATCTATCATTTTCTGTCATTCAACATCATTTTTAGATTATTTTTTAATGAAAACCAATTAATTTTTCAGTAATATTACCCCCAGAAACTTTAAAAAAACAAAAAGTATTTAAAGCCTGAGTGAGCAATTAATAATAGTGTCTCCTGGACTTATATGTAGATGTTTTTAATAGAAAAATATTTCTAGGTCTATGGAGATTTATCTAATTAAAAATAGCAAGCACTTCTAAACAAAAAAAACGAATTAAAATTCTTAGAACTGAACAAACTAATAAGCTACGAAGCTGGAATAGTAAAAAGACTGATTACTCGTAAATATGAAAAAAGAGGTTAAAACATGGAAGAAAAACCAAAATGCCCTAAATGTGAATGTAAAAAACTTAGAAGAGATTATGATAAAGGAGAGATATTTTGCACAAAATGCGGATTAGTTCTAGATGAAAAAGTAATAGACGAAGGACCCGAATGGAGAGCATTCACTTCGGAAGAAAGAGAAAGCAAACAAAGAACAGGATCACCATTAAATCATTCAAGAATAGATAAAAATCTATCTACAGAAATAGATCAATTTAATAGAGACGCAAGAGGAACAAAACTAAAAATGAAAACAAGAGAAAGAGTAAATGGTCTAAGGAGATGGCATAGGAAATTAATATATACTGATTCAAAAGCCAGAAACCTTAACGTTGCATTAGGACAACTTAAAAGAATGGTTTCTTCATTAAGGCTACCAAACAGCGTACAAGAAGAAACAGCTCTATTATACAGACAAGTTCTTGAAAAAGGACTGGTAAAAGGAAGAGTAATAGAAGAAGTTCTAGTAGCGACTTTATACATAGTATGTAGAAAAAGAGGAATACCTAGAACCTTAAAAGAACTATCTGAATACGCAGGATCAGGAGCAAGTGAAAAAGCAATAGGAAGAACCTACAGAATGCTAAAGAGCGAAATGGATATAAAAGTACCTTTACCAGACCCAATAGAATTTGTTCCAAAATATGGAGCTAAATTAGATTTATCTGGAGAAATACAAGAAAGAGCCAAGAGAATACTAAAAGAAGCGAAAAAACAAAAACTAATTTCAGGAAAAGGACCAACAGGAGCAGCAGCCGCAGCTTTATACCTATCAGCAAAAATGGCAGGAGAAAAAAAGACACAAAAAGAAGTATCAGAAGCAGCAAACGTCACAGAAGTCACAATAAGAAATAGATATAGAGAACTTAAAGAAAATATAGACTTGGATGCAATAGAGTAAAACACAAATTTATTTCTCGAAGAACAAAATATAGATATGCTAAAGAAACTAGTTCTAAAAAACTGGAAAAGCCATGAAGACACGGAAATCAACTTCAGAAAAGGAGCCAATGCAATAGTAGGAAACATGGGCACAGGGAAAACATCAATACTAGAAGCAATAACATACGCATTATTCGGAACTTATCCATCTTTAAGAACAAGAGAAATTACTTTGGATCAAACGATAATGAACAAACCAACTCAAAAACAAAAAGCAGAAGTAAAACTAACTTTTGAATCCAATGGAAACCAATACACTGTTGAAAGAATAATAGAAAAGGGAAAAGGAACTAAAAAAGCAGAGATAAGAGAAAAAGGAAAACTGATAGAAGGTCCAAGCACTCAAAAAGTAAATAAAACAATAGAAAAAATTCTAGAAATGGATTATGAGCTATACTCAAAAGCAATATATGCAGAACAAGATGAAATGGATTACTTTTTAGAAATACCAAAGGGAAAAAGAAAGGAAAAAATAGACAAACTACTCGATCTTAATAAATGGGAAGATGCGAGAAAAAAACTAACAACCACAATAAATATCTTAAAAGATAAATACAAATCAAAAAAAGAACAAACAAAACAAACAGATGAAATAAAGAAAATACCAAGAATAGAAGAAGATATAAAGAGAATTAAGAGAAGAGAAAAAGAAAATAGAGAACTTAAAGAAAAGAAAGGAAAAAAACTAGAAGAAAAAAAGAAGAAATATGAAAAGCAAAAAGAGAAAAGAAAAAAATACGAAGAAATTAAAGAAAAAATCAATAAACAGGAAAATAACATAGAATACCTGGAAAAAGAACTAAAAAAGCTTCCTGAAGGAAAAAAAAGAGAAAAAATACAGTTAAAATTGGAAAAATTGAAAAAGGAAGAAAAAGAAATTCAAAAGAAAAAAGAAAAACTCAACGAGATTAAAACGAAGATAAAATCAATAGAGGAAAATACGAATGAATTGAAAAAAGAGAAAAAAGATAAAGAGAAGAAAATAAAAAAATTTGAGAAACTTATAAAAATAAAAAATAAAGAAGAAGCAATTGAAAAACTGAAAGAAGTAAAAGACGAATTAGAAAATCTAAAAAATACAAAAAGCCAGTTAAAAACAAATATAAATCACTTAGAAAAAGAAATAAGGAAAGAAAAGAAACATTTAAATCAAATAAAAGAAGGAAAAGCAAATTGCCCAACATGTGGAGCTGATTTAACAGGAGGAAAAAAGGAAAAAGTAATAAAAGAAAAAAAACAGATTATAAAAGGAAAAAAAGAAGAGATAAAGGAAAAAGAACAAATAAAAAAGAAAACAAAAGCAAAAATAGAGAAAAAGGAAAAAAAGAAGAACCAGGTAGAGAAAGAAAAGGAAAAAATAAAGGAAATAAAATGGAAAAATGAAGAATTAAAACAAATTAAAGAAAAAATAAACAGAAATACAAAGAAAAAAGAAAATCTAAACAAAAATAAGGGAAAAATAAAGATAGATAAAGATGAAGAAGAAATAAAAAACCAATTGAAAGAAGAAGAAAGAAAAATAGAATATATAGACAAATTAGAAGAGAAAAAGAAAAGAGAAAAAGAATTAAAAGAACTAAAAGAAAAAGAAAAATCCTTGGAATACAAAGAAGAAGAAATGAACGAATTATACGATAAGATAAAGTCAATTGAGAGCCAAATAAATATACTGAAAGAGAAAATAAAAAATGAAAATACTCTTAGAGAAGAAAAAGAAAAAAGACTAAAAGAATTAAAAAACAAACGAAAAGATGTTGAAGAAGCTGAAAAAGACGCTAACTACATAGAAGAACAAGTATCAAGCTTAAACAATCTTCAAAACTCTCTAAAAATAATACAAACAAAATTAAGAGAAGAATTTACAGAAGAAACAAATAACGCATTGGAGACCATATGGAAAAAAATATATCCCTATAGAAACTACGAAAGTCTAAGAATAGGAATAAATGAGAATGGTGACTACATACTTCAGGTAAAGGAGAAAAATGGAGAATGGGTAAATGTAGAAGGAGTGACTTCAGGAGGAGAAAGAAGCACTGCAAGTCTCTGTTTAAGAATATCATTAGCACTAGTACTAACTGGAGAATTATCTTGGCTAATACTTGATGAACCAACACATAACTTGGATGAAACTGCTGTAGAAGATCTAGCAAAAGCAATACATGATTATCTACCAAAAATAGTTGATCAAATATTCATAATAACTCATGAACCGAAAATGAAGGAAGCTGCATCACAGGGATTCTACAAATTAACTAGAAATAAAGAAGAAAATGAACCCACCACAGTAATGGTAGAGAGCAAATAAAAAATTACTCTTCTTTCCTTTCTCTAATCAAATTAGTTAAGTAACCAGCCATTATATTTCTATTCACTTTACTCAACGGCAATTCAAATTCCTTTAATTTTTCTTATTTTTTTGAAAATCCTCTGAAAATTCCTCTGGAGCCTTCTCATATATTCTTTGAGCTTGTCTTTTCATAACTCTTGTTCTCTGCTTACCCATTAATTCACCTCTTTAATCAGTTAAATATCAAGCACTCACTACCTCTTCTTCGCCATTAGGATATTTCCTAACAACTGATATTGGTAGTACACCTGATTCAAATTCTTCTCTAGCTATATCTATCGATCTTTCTTTATCAGTATCCGTTAATATTGGAGCTCCCATCGACACTTGAAGAGCCCTTGCGGATATAACTCTTGTTTTCTCATATCTAGTTAACACTTTATCACCTTTTACAATCTTTACCAGAACAAAGTAAAGGAATAAGGGAAAATTAAAGACTTATTCCCTAGTATAATCTTTTATTAACTCACTTACTTTCTTCATTGAGTTCTTAACGTCCTTTTCTTCTTCTCCTCCGGTACAAATAATTCTACCTGTCTTAAATAATAATAGAGTTGTTCCAATATCTTTTAATTTTAGAATAGCCCCTGGAAATTGTTCTGGTTCATATTCTACATTATCTACTTCCATTGCTATCCCATATAGATCTAATTCTTTCTTTAAGTCTGCTGAAGCTACTAGATTAACTATTTTGTATTCTATTTCATCTGCCATTTTATCACCTATTTAAAAACAGTTAGTAATATTTCCTATTCCCCTCCTTTATAAAGGTTTAAGTAGGATCTATGAAAACCAAATCTACATAAAGGCTTCCGCATCTTCGCTTCTTCTATTATCTTCTTCTTCATATTTCCTAGCTTGTTCTTCAAGATCCTCTCCAAGCTCGTCCTCGCTGGAGTTTCTCTCCCTTATCTTGATGAATACTGGATGACTTACAGCTTCACCAACCAATAAAGCTTCTCCTACTCTCAAAGTAGTTATTGAATCCTTTGAAGATTCATCTATCCCTTCACTGGTTCTCCCAATGTGTTCCAAATCATGAGGGTTTGTTATCCTCATTATCAATTGAGTATTACATTGGCTCAAAGCAGTTGTAGATAATCTCATAGGTCTTTGGCTAATTAAACATAAAGATGCTCCGAATTTCCTACCTTCTCTTGCTATTGTTTCTATTATCCCTTTTGCAATAGTATTTTCAGATATATCTCCTTCTGAAGCGAAATTATGGGCTTCTTCAACGAACAATACGAATGGAGGAACTTCCTTTCTTCTTCTACTGCTGAATAACCTTCTGGATAGATAATTAGTTATTATACCTCTTTCCTTTGAATCGATTAAATCACTTAAATCAAGAATAGTTAATTGGCCAGGATTAACTAATTTTTTAACATTTGAGCCTGTTTTACCAAATAAATCATCGCTCAATCCGTCAAGCCATCTCATAAGTGCTCTTTGTGTTTTTTCATTCATTTCTTTATCTTTCCAAACCATCTCAATAATATCCTGTATATCGTAAGGTTTTTCTTTAGATCTCAATTTATCTATAATTGAAGATAATTCTCTTTCCTGTGGTCTCCTCATTCCAGGTATAAATATTTTGAAATCGGAAGCACTTAAGGAACCAACAGGTATTTTAAATTCCTCTCCAGATATAACTTTTACTTTATCCCTATACCTCTCTGAATTTTCAAAACTTCTATATTCTCCATGAACATCTATAACTAAAGAAGCAACTCTACCTTCATTTGATTGTCTTTCCAAAAGTTCTTCAATTAAAACTGAAACAGTGTAAGTTTTTCCAGCACCTGTTTGAGCTAATACAGCCAAATGCTTCTGAAAAAGATTTGTTAAACTTAATTTGATCGGAATACCATGGTGTTGAAGCTTCCCTATTTCTAATCCTTTATCTTCAAAACCTAAAAAATCTCTTAGTTCCTCTAAAACAGGTTCTTTTACTTTTGTTCCTGGAGCAGGAGGTTTAGTTGGTCTTTCAATGAAATCATCTTCATAAATACCGAGTGTTTTTACTTCTCCAACTGTGTGTTCCCATTCCTGAGTTGGAAACTTTTCAGTGACTTCTACACCTGTTTTCTCTATTTGAGCTATAGATTCAGGAGAATCAAAGTACCTATTAGTCTTATGTAAATCTTTAACCATTCCTATTGATTTTCCTTGAGGAGAAGAGTATTCAACGTATTGATTTTTATCTATATTATTTTTATCAGTTACAAAATGAATTTCCGTTGGAGTTGGAGTTTCTTTAGTAGCTATTATTTTACCAAGAGTCATTTTTTCACCTTGAATATATTTTATTTTTTCAAATTATCTTTTATTCATTCAATGGAAAGGCCTAGTGTTTCTTCTTTTTTCCATCAGTACGGGGTTTTCTCCCGCTTGATTTTTTATTCTTCTGATTATTAAATCAGTTTCCTTTTCGGTTAACTTTGCATGTAAATCAGCTTCCATTAGTGGAACGGGATAGCTGTAACTATTAGATATCTTTGAAACCTCTTGAACAACTGAAGCTATTTTTTCTGAATTCATAGTTCCTGATAAGTATTCTATTCGGAGAGGAGTGTCTTCTTCAACTGGTTTAAGATACATAAATTTTATTCTATTGCTAATGTCCATCGAAAAATCACTTAGAACAGGATGTTTACCAGGTTCATCAGAATAATTGAACTCCGGAGTTCTTTGACCTTTATCTAAAACATGGTGAAGCAATATATTATCTAAGGAATTTACTCCTTTCTTTTTAGATACTTTTCGTGATTTACTATCTTCTACTGCTCCTATTAATTGTATTCCTTTATCTAGAGATTTCCTAAAAAGCTCCTCGTATTTCTTCACTAATAAATCATAATTTTCCCTTTCTTCAGAACTTTCTTTAGGTTTATTATGAGGATTTGGAACAATTGAACCGTCAAGAATAAGCATATCTACATTCGGATCTCCGTTAATATACTTCAAAGCAGTTGTTATTTCTTCATTCATTCTAAGAATTTGAGGTTTCTTGGAATTCTCCTCTCTAACATCGTAGCTGTATAGATTTGGAGAAGGATTAGAATCAGGGAAATAAGAATGATTAATGAGCTTATTATCTTCATATGTCATTTCAACAAGACAAGATCTCGTTATTACTAATTCTATACCTCTTAATTTTTTTCTGGAAAATCCCCCATCTACTCCTGATACGGATAAATCTAGTTTTTCCTTTGAAATATCCATCGATATTTTTCCATCTTCCTTTATTTCATTTGCTTTTTCCTTAAGTGATATTTCTTCTCTCTCAAGTCTTTCAGATAATTTCTCTATTTCTCTATCCATAATAATATTAGGACAACTGAAAAATAAAATCCTATTCCCAAAAACATCAAAAAAGAATAAAAACTCACAACCCCTTACTTTACACATGTATAAACAAGTTATTTTGATCAGAAAAGATCTGAATTTAAGCAAAGGAAAACTGGCTGCACAAGCCTGTCATGCTTCCCTAGAGTCATATAGAGATTCTGAAAGACGATATCCTAAGAAAACAAAGAAATGGTTAAATGAAGGAGGAAAAAAAGTAATTTTATGGGTGGAAGATGAAGAAGAATTGATAAAAATGAAGAGAGAAACTCCTAACAAATATCCAAAAAAATTAATAAAAGACGCAGGTAGAACAGAACTGAAACCAGGAACAGTAACTACTCTAGGAATTGGACCATGGGAAGAAAAAGAAATGGATAGATACACAGGACATTTAAAAACAGTTAATTAAAAATATAAAAATGGATTAAAATGGCTAATAACTACGAAAGAGGATATCAATTTGAATATAGATCGAAGAAAATATTTGAAGAAAACGGATTACTAGCTACAAGGTCACCTGCAAGCCATTCGGAAGCAGATATATATGTAATGGGTAAAGATAAAAATTACCTGGTTCAATGTAAAACTACGAGTAAAGATAGACTTTATTTATATGGATTAGATAAATTAAAAGAACTAGCAGATGAAAATAACGCGGTTCCTTTATTAGTATATTCATTCAACTATACCCCTCCTTATGTAAAAAAAATTGAGAAATCAAAGGAAAAGTTAAAGAAAGAAGAAAAACACAAAGAACTAAGGAAATTCGTGAAGGAAATAAAGTAAGAAATATAGAAGTAACTATTAAAAAATAAATACCCAAAGGTGATAAAAATCGCATCAGGAATAGAAATTGGAGAAATAATGAAAAAAGCCGTTATAACAGCCAAACCAACCGATACAGTAGAGAAAATAATAAAAGTAATGGATAAGACAGGAGTTGGAGGACTAATAATAGAAGAAAACGAAGAAGTAAAGGGAATAATAACAGAAGGGGACATAATCTCAGAAATAGCAGAAAATAAAGACTGTTTATCAAAGGAAATATCTGAAATAATGAAACACCCTGTAAAAGTGATAAATAGAAGAACAGATCTTGAAAAAGCAATAAAGATAATGAGAGATATGGATATAGAAAGACTTCCAATAGTGGAAGAAGGAAGACTTGTTGGAATAGTAACAGAAAGAGATTTAATAAAAGTAGAACCAGCTCTAATGGAAATGGCAAGGGAAAAAAGAGTAATGGATGCAATAAGAAGCAATAAAAGACAAGAAGTAAGAGCAGCAGGAAATTGTGAACTATGTGAGATTTACTCAAATGAATTAAAACACTTTGAAGGAAAATTAATGTGTACAGAATGCATAGAAGAAAAAAGATAAACTGATAAAGGAGATAAAATGGCAAAAGTAAAAGAATACATGTCCGATAAGATATATGCAGTGTCTCAAAAAGACCCGATAGCAACAGTGAGAAATATATTCCTAAGAAAAGGAGTTTCAAGAGCCTTAGTATACGATGAAGAACCAAAAGGAATCATAACAGATGGAGACATAACAAGGCTTTTTGTAGAAGAAAGAAGAGGAATAAATGAAGTTCGAGTAAGAGAAGCAATGACCAGAGAAATAATAACTGCTGATCCAGAAGAAAAACCAGAAGAAGCAGCTGCGAAAATGAAAGAAGAAAATGTATCAGGACTGCCAATAATAAAAAACAACGAAGTAAAAGGAATAATAACAAATACAGATTTAGCCAAATACTTCTCCGAAAGATACAGAGGAGAATCACAAGTAAAGGATTTAATGACTACTCCTGTAGAAACTTTAAACGAAGGACAATCAGCATTTCACGCGGGAAGAGTGATGGAAGAAAAAGGAATATCAAAAATAATTATAACTAGAGATAAAAAAGCAGTTGGAATAATAACAGAAACAGACCTATCATTTGCATCAGAAAGAAAAAAACCAAGGACAATAAAATATGAAACGGACAAAGGAGAGAAACACAGAGAAAGAGTAAAAATATTTCCTTTGATAATAGGAGACATAATGAAAGAGAACCTAGTAACTACTCATCCAGAAAAAGACGCTTCAAAAGAAGCAAAGAAAATGTTGGAAAAAAATATAGGGAGTTTAGTCGTAATAGAAGAAGAAAAGCCAATAGGAATACTAACAAAGACGGACATAACTAAATATCTTGGAAAACAAATAAACAAAAAATAGTAAAAATATCAAAAAGAATAAAAATATTGGAAGAGAAAATATATACAAATCAAATGATCAAACCTCACTGGTTAGTTCAATCAAAATTTCACACATCACATAAAGCACACTAACCCATATCCTCCCATCAAAGAGGAAATGAAATGAAGAAATATTCAAAGAAGTAAGAAAGTCATAAGCTAATTTTTGATTGAATCCAGTGAGTAGTAGAGCTAGAAATACCTATAAAGTGAGTTAAGTGAAGTTCGAGAAACTTAAAGAAATAATAGATAAAATGAAGAAAGATGAAAGAAAGAAGATAGTGGAAGGAAAAAGAGACAAAGAAGCATTAAACAAACTAGGGATAAAAAAAGTAGAAACAATAGAAACCAAACCACTAAGAGAAATAACAGAGGAAGAAAAAGAGAAGGAAGTAATACTGCTCACAGATTTCGATAAAACAGGAAAATCCAGATCAAGTAGACTAATAAGATTATTCAAATCGGAAGGAATCAAAACAGATCTAGCCTACAAAAAAGAACTCGGAAAACTACATGGTATATCCGAAATAGAAGAGATACCTTCAAAATACAAAAAGCTTAAAAACAAAAACACTAGAGGTGCAAAAAATGGCTAAAACATATATAGATACAGTTAAATACCTAATCACTGCTGATATAGAAATTGATGGAATAGTAGAAAGGCCCGACGTAGTTGGAGCAATATTTGGACAAACAGAAGGGCTACTAGGGGACGAATTAGATTTAAGAGAACTTCAAAAAAGCGGTAGAATAGGAAGAATAGAAGTTGAAATAGAAAACAAGCTTGGAAAATCAACAGGGACAATAAAAATACCCTCAAGTCTGGACGCAGATAAAACATCAGCAATAGCAGCAGCATTAGAACAAATAGAAAGAGTAGGACCATCAGAATCTGAAATAACGATAACAGGAATAAATGACACTAGAAAAAACAAAAGAGAAAAAGTGCTAAAAAGAGCACAAGAACTCAGAAGAAGCATGTTAAGAGGAGGAAGGCCAGAATCAAAGGAAATAAGTAAAAAAATAAGAGAAGGAGTAAGAAGTAGCGAAGTACAGAAATATGGAAAAGACAAACTAGCAGCAGGTCCAAAAATAGATGAATCAAAAGAAATAATAGTAGTAGAAGGAAGAGCAGATGTATTAAACCTGCTAAGATCAAATATAAAAAACGTGATATGTTTACATGGGAAAAATATACCTAAAACGGTTAAGAAACTATCAAAGAAAAAGAAAATAACTCTATTTGTAGACGGAGACAGAGGAGGAGAATTAGTAGCAAAACAATTCAATAGCGAAGCAGAACCAAACTACATAGCACAAGCACCGGCAGGAAAAG
>PULY01000055.1 GCA_003551125.1 Candidatus Iainarchaeum sp. | reverse complement strand
GTTGGTTAAAATGAATGAAACAAAATATAAAGCCATAATTGTTTTCATGATGTTTTTAATAGCTTTACCTATTGGTTTAAGCATAAGAACAATAGGAGAATATGGAGAAGAACATATAATATCATCAGAACACTATACGGCTAGACTACATACCGGTGAAAATCTAGAGGTGTATTCAGAACACCCAATTACAATAAATAATAAATTCAGATCAGATATTGTTCCAACAGTGACAATAGATGGAAATCCTTATAGATTAGTTCCAGTTGAAGATCATGAATTGATTCTAGAATCTGAAAAATCAGAATATCATTTAGAATTCATGGGAGAAATAGATGATGTTGAAACTACAAAAGAACTTTACATAAAAGAAGATAGGATAGTGCTTAAATCGACAATAGAAAATATAGGTAGAGAAAATAAAGAAGTAGAAACAACTTATGAATTAGAATCTCTTGTAGATTCAAGCATATTTTACCCGGGAGCGGTTGAAGAAGAATACAATAATTATGTTATACTCACAAACCCAGACTACAAAGGAAATTCTCTTGGAGTAATAACCAATATCAATTTAGATAATGAAGAACCATTTATGGGTTTCTCTGAGAAAGAAATAACTAGGAGTGCTGAATTAAGTCCTGGAGAAGAAATAAGTCTTGAAGTAACATTTAAACCTGTTAATATATGGACAGAAGAAAATCAACTTGACTTTCCTCATGAATATTCAGTTTTTCTAGAAAATCCTCTCGTGGGTACAATAGGAGATTTAGATATAACTCTTCAAGGAGAGAATCCATCACAAAAAATAATTGAAATGCTGTCAATCGTATCTGAAAAAGAACAATCAACTACTGAAGGATTCTTTAATAATTTTGAAGATGTAGATCTTAACACAGACAGGTTAAATAGTCTAGAAGCATCTGTAATCTATAAAGAGATATGTATACAGGAAAATATCCCTTGCAGAATAATTGTAGGTGAAGATGAACGAGAAAGAAACTTCGCATGGATAAGAGTACTGGAAAACGGAGAATGGGAAGATATAAATCCATTTACAGGAACACGATCTTCTCCCGGATACACTAAAAAGTATCAAGAACCAAATCCAATGTATATAGAAATACCTGGAGACACAATAAATGAAGAGAATTATCTGGAATCAACCAAAATAATTTTAAGGGAAAGAATAAATCCCTTAATCTATCTAGGGATATCAATAGCTTCCACATTAATCATAATGTCTTTTATATTCTTAAAGTCAGATTACCTTGTCCAAATATTAACTGAAGAAAAATCGGAGTGTGAGATAGCCATGAATGGAAAATGTAAAATACTTGATGATAAAGATGGTTCAGAAGATGAGACTTGCGTACAGATACTTGAAAAGATAAAGGAAGAAGATGGAGAAATAAATGTTAAAAAATACTCTGAAGATATGGGTTATTCAGAGGATCTGATAAGACACTACTTACAGTACTTGGACGAAGAAGGAATAATAGAACTTGAAAAAAAGAATAAACCTGAGAAATTAGAAATAGAAGATAAAACCTCTAAATCCAATATATTCTCTCAGATAAATACAGGATTTTCCAAAACAGCGGAAAGAATTAACTTAACACCAAAACAGCTGATGCTAATATTACTAACTATAGTAATAGGAATTATAGCTATATCCGTAGTTATTATGATTTAAGAAATAAATTAGTATTAGTTAATCATTACCTTTGGAACATTGAATACAGGTAATTATAAACATAAAAAACCCAATAAAAACAATATGTTCTCAAAAATCAAAGAAGAATTAAAACCCTCCAAAAAAACTGAAGAAAAAATAGAAGAAATAAAGAGGGAAATAATTCAAAAACTGGAGAAAAAAGGATACAGAGCAATTTCAACTGGCTCAACCGCAAGAGGAACTTACCTTCCAGAAGAACCAGATATAGATATATTTTTCTTCTTTTCAATAGAAACATCTAGAGAAGAACTTGAAGAAAAAGGAATAGAATTAGGTAAAGAGATACTCAAAGAACACAATCCAGAAACACATTACGCGGAACATCCATACGTAAAAGCCAGAGTAAAAGGAATAGATATAGATTTAGTACCATGCTACGAAATAAAGAAATATGAAAATAAAGAAGATTACAAAATAGATGAAGAATTACTATCAGCGGTCGATAGAACACCTTTACATAACCAGTATCTACAGGAAAAAATGAAGGAAGAACAAAAAATAGAAGTAAAACTACTGAAAAAATTCCTGAAAAATATAGGTTGTTACGGTGCAAATGAAAAAACAAGGGGTTTCTCAGGATACACAACCGAATTATTAATACTGAGATACGATACATTTAGAAAAACAATTGAATCAGCATCAGAATGGAAGAGAAATCACAAAATAGATATAGAGAAACATAGTAAAAAAGATTTTAAAGATCCATTGGTAATAATAGATCCGATAGACCCAAATAGAAATGCTGCAGCAGCTCTATCCGAGGAAAAGCTTGGAAGATTCATCATAAAATCAAGAAAATTACTAAAAGATCCTACAGTAAAGAATTTCGAATCGAAAGTTAAAATAAGTAAAGAAATGATAAAAGAGAAAAAGATACTGCTTCTAGAATTCCCTTATCCTAAAAAAACTATTTCGGAGATAGGATGGAGTCAACTAAGAAAACTTGAAAAACAATTGACCAAGAAATTAAACAAGAATGAATTTAAGGTTTACAGAACAACGCATTGGACTGATGAAAAGACAAAGGCACAAATAATTCTTGAAGTAAGAAACAAAAAACTCCCAAGATACAAAAAACACATTGGGCCTCCTTTCTATAATAAAAAACACTCGGAGAATTTCTTAAATGAAGAAAGAAATAAAGAGATATATATAGATAGAAATAGAATCTGTTCATCAAGAGAAAGAGAACATAAAGATATTAAAAAAGCCATAAATGCAATTCTGGATTCAAAGGAGGTTCCTTCGAGATACAGGGAACCTGTCAAAAAAACAGAGATAATTGAAGAACCTGAAAAACTGATGG
>PULY01000026.1 GCA_003551125.1 Candidatus Iainarchaeum sp. | reverse complement strand
TTGAGCGGCACCGGCCTTGGCCGAATCCCCGCCTTGCGCCAAGCGACATTGACGCCGCTGGGTACACGGAACTGGAGTACGACCTGTATGACCTCAAGGGTTATCCGGCGGGATGGTTGGAGAGGAAGATGGACAGGGAGGCGCAGGATCGCGTGGAAGAAGAAATTTTAACGGTGATGAAATGATCGAATACATAAACCAAACCATACTCAACGCATGGTCAATGTGTCCTGAACGTGTCCGCCGCCGGTGGATAGAAGGTGAAATCATCCCGCCAGGGATCGCCGCCCGTATCGGTTCAGGTGTTCACAAAGGGGCTGAAGTCAACCACCTTGCCAAGATCATATCCGGCAAAGATGAACCGCCTGATGTGATCCAAGATGCCGCCCGTGACGGTTACATGAAATCAATCCAAGAGGGTGTTTTTTTTGCCCCTGACGAAGCCGCCAGCGCACGGAAACAGCTCGCGGAAGGGGTTGATACCACCGTCACGCTTGCAGGGCTGTACGGGGTCGATATAGCGCCCAAAATACAACCGGCGCTCGTTGAAAAAACAATCACGATGGCTGTTGACATCCTGGACATTCCATTCATCGGCACGGTTGATGTTTACACGGTCGACAAGTGGATGCCCGACCTTAAGACAGCCGCCCGCTCCTGGCCCGAATCCCGCGCCCATTCGTCTTTTCAAATGACACTTTATAATGAACTAATCGCCCATGAAACCGGCGAATATCCAGACAAGTTATCCATTGAAGTGCTTGTCAAAACCAAGCAGCCGAAAACGCAATCAATCGAAACCAACCGCAAACCGTCCGACTTTGAAGTGCTGGTTAAACGAGCGCAGTTGATGTTGAAAATGGTCAACGCCGGAATATTCCCGCCCGCTGATCCGTCGCACTGGTCATGTGCGCCCGCGTACTGTGGCTACTACTGGACATGCCCGTATATACCGGCACACAAGAAAATCTTACCAAAAAGGAGTCAATAATGACAGAAGCTCAAGAGCAATTCGGAGATATTCAGGTTTACACCGGACAGGAAATCGCAATGGCATCAGCCGCACCATCCGCGCCTACCGTATCGGGCAATATTGAGCAGTCCCGCGCTGTTGCCGAAGCCCAGGCCGCGATGGTGGTTGCCCGTATGAATCCCCGTGATGAAATGACGGCATACAACAAGATCATGAAAGCCTGCAAGCGCAAGTCATTAGCCGAACGCGCCACCTACGCCTACAAACGAGGCGGGCAACTTGTCACCGGCCCGTCTATTCGTATGGCCGAAGTGCTTGCACGGCATTGGGGCAACATGACTTTCGGGCTTCGGGAAATCGCACGGCGCACCGGTGAATCGGAAATGGAAGCGTATGCCTGGGATCTGGAAACCAATACAAAAGTCAGCCGGGGGTTTACCGTCAAGCATATCAGGGAGAAAAAAACCGGGAACGTCGGGCTTGATTCAGAGCGTGACATTTACGAACTCACTGCCAATATGGGCCAGCGCCGCGTCCGGGCCTGCATCCTTGAACTGATACCCGGCGATATTGTCGAAGCCGCCGAAGATCAATGCAAAAAAACGATTGAGCATGGCGACGGCACCCCGATTGAAGATCGCATCCGTAAGATGGTCGCCGCGTTTGATGAGCAGGGAGTGACAAAAGAAATGATCGAGGGCTTTCTCGGCCACAAAGCGGAAGCAATGGTGGCACAGCAGTTGGTCAGGTTGACGGAGATTTATCGCAGCATCCGTGATGGCATCGGCAAGCGGGAAGATTTTTTCCGGGTGACGACAGGCGCACCGGAAAAGGCACAGGATGCCCCCGAACCGCCAACCGAACCCGCCGCCGAAGAACCGGCCCAGGAACCGGCTATAGAAATGATCACCGATGCCCAGGTCAAGAAGCTCAACACCGTCCTCGGCAATCTTGGGAACAAAGATAACTCCGGGAAAAAGCAGGTAATCAACAACTGGCTTGAAACGGTAAAGAAAAAGCAGCCGGTAACATCCAGTAAAGAACTGACAAAGGCTGATGCGTCTGAACTTATTGATGCGCTTGAGCAGGAAGCGGCAAACTTGAACGAATAGCCCCACGGGGCGGGAGGTAGAGAATGATACCTGAAGAATGTATAAGCCATCATTATGCTTGTGATTGTAGGGAATATAAATTTGACCAACTCCACGCCACCCTATGCACCCTCATAACCGCCGCCAAGTCCATGCCGGAGCATCCGTACACCCCGGCACAGATGGCGCTTGATGATGCGGTGGAGGCAGCTGAGACAACACTTTCGGAGGCAAGATAATGGAATATGCCTGCATATCAGCACACATTGACGACGAGTCAGAGGTCTTGTCCTGCAAAACAGTAAAAGCTAAAAAGAACCATAGCTGCTGTGAGTGCGGCATCCAGATTGAACCTGGAAGCCAGTATTGGAACGAAAAAATAGTCTTCGATGGGAAGCATGACAGATACAAAACATGCCTTGATTGTATGTCTGTCCGTGAACACCTGCTCTGTGATTTTTACTATGAAATGATTTGGGAAACGGTGCGCGAGTTTATCATCGAATACCCTGAAGATTTGCCCTGGGCGAAAATAGGCCGATTGACTCCGCTGGCACGGGACAAGGTTTGCGGAATAATCGAAGAAGCGTGGGAGGCGGCGGGATGAAATGGATTTCAGTAAAAGACGAAATGCCTACTGAAAAAACAATGTGCGCCGTATGGATTGAAGCGGCAGAGTTTCACTGTAATGCATCATGGAGAAGATGCGGATATGCGCTGGTTGCTTATATGCCAGAACAAGAGGGGTGGTGTGAGCAGCACATAAAGCGGGCAATGAAATTCTACCCGCTGATGGGTGCCGACATGAACACAGCAAGAATCACCCACTGGATGCCGCTACCAGATCCGCCAAAGGAGGCCGCCGATGGGCCGACACGTTAACCCCGACTACACCCGCCCATGCGACACGTGTCCGCCCGGCACAAAACTCAAGGACATGTGCCAGACGTGCATCAGGCATTATCGCAACGTGTCGTCAAAGAACAACCAGAAGCGGAAGCGCAAGGAAAACAAGACATGGCGGCCGGAGAAGCGGCGGTGCCACGATTGCGGCAAGCTGACTATGGGGTACTGGTGCGAGAAGTGCCGGGAGGCGCATTTTGCGGAAGGAGCTGACGAATTCGGCTCTCCGTTTAATGAGTATGTATTGCCATGGTAAGGAGGCAAAGCGATGACCACAAAACGAATTGAACAACTATGCTCCGAGTTTGACGAGCGCGTGAACGCTGTC
>PULY01000001.1 GCA_003551125.1 Candidatus Iainarchaeum sp. | reverse complement strand
GGGTCCTCTTCCTCGGGGTCCTCTTCTTCCGGGTCTTCTTCCTCGGGGTCCTCTTCCTCGGGGTCCTCTTCTTCCGGGTCTTCTTCCTCGGGGTCCTCTTCTTCAGGTTCTGCTTCAGCCCCGCACTCTACCCCCGCGGGACACCTTGCCGCCTCTCTTTCTACCACTTCCATTAGTATTACACTCTCTTCGTATATTCTTTCCGCCACTTCCTCCGCCGCCAGAGTAGCATCATACACGTCGTAGAACTTTTTTTCCGCCTCTTCGTTTAATATGGCATCCTCTATTAAAAGACCAAACGGAATCTGGTAGTACCTGTTTTTTATCTCCCATTCCAAATCGACAGGGTCTATTTTTTCCACATCTTCAACATCCCGCAATTCAAACAGAACAAATCTTGAATCTATGGCAAAAAGAAGCGCATAAGAAGCAAAAATAATAAGAGCGCCCTGCATCGCGCTGAGTATCCATTCTCTGGCAATTTTCGTTCTTTCCGGGTTTCCGGAAGAAAGCATATAAAGAACTCCCGCATAAGAGAGAACAGCAACAACGGAGAGAAGCGAGACTATAAGCAGCAATCTGAAAACATAATCCATAAAGAGCGGGAGCGCTTCCACTTGAGACATACCTTCTTCAACAACTCCTTGCGGAGTTATGCCGGTTCCCGGAAGTTCAGGATAAATAACCTCTGTTTGCGAAAAAGCAGACAAAGGCAAAACGAAAAAAACAAACAGTATGACGACAACAAAAAATGCCTTCCTCATTACCGCATTATACAAGTTATCCCGTAGAGTTGCAATAAATTTTATCGTCTATAAAGAGGAAACATTGCATAATAAGTGGAACAAGACCTGTAAGCAGCAAAAAAGGCGGAAAAATAGTAAGGGCTACACCTATTCATTCGGTGCCCTACAAGACTCGGTATAGAGCTCGAACTTGCAAATACCGCGCACCCGTCGTCCATTCCGCCCCAATCGGACCCCGAAGCCAGTATCACCGCATAACTTCCTTCTATGTCTATCGACCACGGTTCAACACTAAGAGAGCTGAAATTTTCCGAAGCCGTAGCGCTAAGTCTTTGCGACCCGGATCCTTGTTGAAACTCCGGTTTATCATACACTCTAACTCCTCCATAAGGGTCATCGCCATACCTCTGCGCGCGAAGAACACTAATAGAGGCAACACTCCCTCCTATGTCGCTAATATTTATGTTTCTCGGAGATGTTTGGTTGTTTAGGAAATATCTGCACCTTCCTTCGAAGTTTGTCTTTCCGTGGAGCACTACAACATAACGATAAGCCACTTCTTCTTCACCTCCTCTTCTTTCGGTAGGGTTTACTATACGGATACTTTGAATATTTCCCTCCAAACTACCCAATCCTCTTTCCGAAGAATTAATTCTCCTTACATTTTCTCCCATGGCATCATCATCTCCTTCGTGAAAGCTTCCGCTTAAAGAAAGATACACACCCGGCGCATCGACATCATTAACTTTTTCAATCTTTATCTCTTCAAGCTCCACGAGTTCCGGATTGATGGAATTAAGAAAAAGAAAAGAGGCGAACACAAGAACAAGCCCCGCCAGAGAAGCTATAATCCTCTCCTTGCTTTTTTGCATCTTTAACGGTTCTCCCGCAGATGTCATCCATAAAAATCCTCCGTAGGCCAAAGCACCAAAGGCAACAACACTCGCCCCTATAATAAAGAAACTAACAATATATCTTAAATACTCGGGAAATGCTTCCGCGCCAGTGCTCACCGGGTGATACTCTCCAATAGTGGGATAATCAACCTCTACTCCTCCCTGAGCCAGCACGGACAACTCCCCGAAAGCGACAAAAAGGAAAAGGGCAATGAGAAAAGTTAAAGTGATTTTTTTAAGCAAAGACATATTTTTTTATTTAATCTTCTTCTCTTGAATCCGAGCAACAGAACCAGTTAAATTCACTTGTGTTAATTCGAGCACCATCCTTTTCCGTCTTGGTGTAGCGAGGTAGGTCTTTCTCTTCCACTAACGGTCCGAAAAAGGGCATCTTTCCCATTCTCCTTCCTTCCAGCGCCTCCTCCAAGTGTTCGGGACGAGTTATGCATTCATCAAACTCAAACCTTGAATAATTTAATTTCCTCGTAATAAGCTCGTGTTTGGTGATAAGCTCTTCGCCTTCCCCTTCACAAATACTTTCTTCTTCTTCGCTCCTTATATCCTCATTTAACGGGTCGCAGACATCTTCGGTGGGAGTGTTAAAGTGACCGTCGGTAAGAAGTTCAATGTGCTCCGCGAGCTCGCGCATTCTTTCTCTTGTTTCGGACACTTCTTCGTGAGCTTCTCTTATTGCTTCCAAATCACATGTAAGAACACACTCGCCGCACTCTTCAAGAGAGTCGCCCTCACAAGGGCAGTCACAAGGCTCGGAAAGATTGTTCATATGAGCTTGCTGATCAAGCAGTATATTACCTTCCTCTATATATTCATCCACGGTGTCCAGAAGTTCTACAAGGTGGTCCCATGTAAGTTCGAAAACTTCGCCTACGGGTATTTCCATTCCGCATGTCAAATAATCACTGGGGGTTTTGACTTCTATTTCTCTCGGATCGAAGGGTTCGTCAAGATCTTCTTCAGGGTCAATGCCGAGCTTTTCCAATATCTCATAAAGCTCTTCGGGAGTAAGTTCTTCGGGGTCTATTCCTTCCTCCTGAAGATATTCGTCCAACTTCTCCCTATCGGACATTGCAAAGATACTGGAAATTCCAAGTCCGTCAAAAATTCTTTCTACCACCTTTTGGAAGAAATTTTTGGAAGAGTCGGAAGAATTTTCTATTCCCAAATCTCTTCCCGCATCCTGAATTCCTCTTTCCTTTGCCTCATCGGCAAGTCTCAAGGCGTCATCTATTGTTTCATCCGCTTCCGGCCTCCTTAAATAAAAGGTGGTTGGATCGTTTTCCTCTATCACTTCTCCCTCTACCTCTATTTCATAGAGTATATCGTCCACCCACTCTTCCCAATCCTCATCGGTTTCAATTACCACTTCTTCTCTTTCATAATATCTGCGTTCTAAAAGAAAGGAGTTGTAGCCGAAAACGTTCCTGTGTCCCAAGCTCTTTAACATAACCGCCTTATATAGTTGGTACAAGTCATCCAATATGGGGTCTTTGGTCGCCTCCAGAGTATCGAGTTTTGGAGGAAGTTCTGCCATGTAGCCCTCTATTTCCGCAATTTTCTCTTGCACTGCGGGAGCTATATCCGGGCAGGGCGGGCACTCTTCTTTTTCCTCACAGCAGTATATCACTTGCCCCGTCTCGGGATCTG
>PULY01000051.1 GCA_003551125.1 Candidatus Iainarchaeum sp. | reverse complement strand
TTTAGAAAATCCTGAAAAGACAATACTGTCTATTGATGTAACTGGCGTTGTTTCTCCAGATATTTATAATTCTATTGAAAATCTAGAAGAAAATGAAGACATATTGTCTTTGAAAATTAAAAGGGAGAACCTTTTTATTGAACCTAATTTAGAAAAAATGGTAGGTGTAGTTCCAACTGAATTTAGGGAAATCATTGAGGATTTAACTGCGATAATGAGTAAGGACCCTGAGATGATAGAACATATCTCCAGGGATTCTTCGGAATTAAAGGAAAGAATAAAAGATATAGATGAACGTGATCTAGACATAAATGCCGACCCAGAGTTAGCAAAGAATGCATTATCTATAATCTATAGATGCTCAAAGGAGGTGGAAAAATGAAAATCCAAAATCTTACTTTAAAAAATTGGAAATGCTTTAGAGATGAAAAGTCATTTGAGTTTGATGAAGGCATTAATTTGATCCATGGTGAAAACGAAGCTGGAAAATCCTCAGCTATAGATGGACTAAGGAGAGCATTTTTTGACAAGCATACGACAAGTGGAGAAAAAATGAGAGCTATTCAACCTTGGGGCAGCGAAGGTCTCTCACCAACCGTCAAGGTTGGATTTGAGAAAAACGGTAATGAATATCGAATCAAAAAGAAATTCCTTCATTCAGAGTCATCTTTATTAGAAAAAAAAGTTCAAGGTGAGTGGGAGAGAATATCTGAAGGAGACGCTGCCGATAAAAAAATAATCGATATGATAGGCGGTAGTTTACCGGGTAGAGGAGCTTCTAAACCAAAACATTGGGGCCTAGCTCAAGCTTTATGGACACAGCAAGGAAAAATAATTCCTGAAGATGAGTTTAATAGCAGTTTAAAAGAAAGAATTCGTAAGATGATCGGTGATTTTGTACCTTCTGAGAAAGGCAGTATGGTCAGTGATAAGATCAAAGAAGTATTTAAAAACAATTTAACACAAAAGAACAGAAATCCCTGTGCTGGAGGAGAGCTAAAAGAATTGTTGGATAAAAGTAAGAAATACGGAAATAGGGTCCAGAATTTGAGAAAAAAATTTGAGGAAACAGAAGAAACAAGGGCAAAACTTGAGGACAAAAAAATAAAGAAAAATGATCTAGAAGAGAAGAAAGAAAATGCTAAAAATCGTCTAGAAGAAGCAAAGGAGTCAGTAGAAGAAGCAAAAGCTCATAGAAAACTTAGGGAAGAAAAGGAAGAAGAACTTTCGAATAAAGAAGAAGAATTTGAGCAGATAGATGGAAAAATAATAGATATTAAGGAGAGAGGGGAGAGTATCGAAAAGAAAATAGAAGATAAGGATGAATTAATGGAAACTATTGATGATTTAGAAGAAAAAAGGGAGTCAGTGTCTAGTAGGATTGAGGACTTAAGAAAAGAAAAGGATGATTTAAGAAACAGATTAGATGAAAATGAAGATATTTTGGATGATTACCGGGGTGTAGAACAGATAAGACAAAAAAAGAAGGACATAAGCCAGATATCGGAAAAAATTGAAAACGTTGAAAAGTTAAATGAAGACATCCAGAAGATAGAAGAAAAAATTCGAGAGAAAGATGCTCCAGACAAAGGTGAATTTGATGATTTGAAAGAATTACATGATAAATTACACGAGAAAGGGATACAAATGGAAACTATTGGTATACAGGCAAATATAATAGCTAATTCTGACGTGGAGGGAAATATATCCCTTGACGATGAAGAAGAATCTTTCGAACTTGATAAGGGCGATAAAAAGGAGTGGACAACCCCTCAGAATCTTTCATTGGAGATTGGTAATCTAGTTAATGTCAATATCAGAAGCGGGAGCGAGGATGTAAAGGAATTAAAAAATAAAATTGAAAAATATAAAAACCAGTTTGAATCTAGAACAGAAGTGTATGGAACTAACGATATAGAAAAACTAAGAGAGATGATGGAGAGTCTTAAAGGATTAAAAAGACGTGTTAACAAAAAAGAAGGTAAATTGAGTGGTATTGAATTGCCAAAATTGCCCTCAATGGAGGATACTAATGGGGTTTGCCCTTTCTGCGATAATGAACACAGGGATGGACGTCCTTATCAAAGAGAAGGTGATTATGATAATCATATTGAAGATTGCGCATCAGATAAAGATAAAATAAGCTTATTAAAATCATTAAATAAAAGATTAGAGACGCAAATAGAAATAAAATGGAATCAAATCAATGACAACAAAATAGTTGAAAAGTACAAAAATTCTGAAGAACTAACAAACAGGGGAAGAGAAATCCAAGAAGAAATAGATGGTCTAAAAGGAGAAAGAGAAAAACTGAAGGATAAAAGAGATGAACTTCAGAAGGTGATTATGAAGGTCAGAAAAGAAGAAAAAATCATTGAAAACGAGATATCAGATCTTAGAGATGAAAAATCTAGCTTAGAAGGTAAAATAGATAGTGAACGTGAAGAACTTGAAAAATTAAAAGATGACGACATGGATATGGACAAAAGGAAAGATGAAAGAGATGAACTTGAAATAAAAGTCAAGAGATTAGAAAAAAGAGTGGATAAATTACAGGAAGAAAAGCAAAAGAAGGAAGATCGGCCATTTGAAGAGTTAAAACAGGCTGAGAATTCACTGGGAAGTATAAAAGAAGAAATTCAGGAATTGGATAAAAAGATAAGTGAATTAAGAGGTCAATTAAAACAAAAAGTCAAAGAGGGTATTTACTCTAAACTGACGAATGCAGAAGAAAAGTTATCCTCATTGAAAAGAGAAAAAGAAAGGAAGGAAAAGAGAGTCAGATCAATTGAACTTCTTTATGATCTAATAAATTACCATAAGGAAGAATCTATGAGAACAGTCATGAAACCATTAGAAGATAATATAAACGAAGATTTGGAGAGGATAATCGGTAGGGATAAATATAAAGTTAGACTTGATGAAGAAGTAAAGCCAGGAAAAATAGAACCAAAGACTTGGGATACAAAAGCTGATACAGATTTACTTTCTTATGGGACTAAAGAGCAGATAGCGTTCTCATTCAGGTTAAGTCTAGGAAAAATTCTTTCAGAACAAGAGGACCAACTGGTAATCCTAGATGATCCTTTAGCCAATACTGATAATCCCCGACTACATCGGTCAATAGGTGTTTTGGAGGATTACAGTGATGATTTACAAATTTTTCTTATAACATGTGACAAAACAAAATATTCTGGTTTATCCGAGCCAAATATCATTGAACTATAACTAGGTCAACCAAAGACCTCTAAAATCCTTTTTCCATCCTCTGTTAACTCGTATCTACCTCTATCTATTTTTCTTAACCATCCATTCTGAAGCCATTTCTCCAAAAAATTTCTTCGATATTTCATGGTAGCATTTTGACTT
>PULY01000038.1 GCA_003551125.1 Candidatus Iainarchaeum sp. | reverse complement strand
TGTCATTTTCTTTGTTTATTCCTCTTTCTATATCTATTTTTCTTTCCAGTTTTTGTATTTCATGTGCTCTTTTTTTCAGTTTTTCCACTGTTATTTCTTTTCCCAGTATTTTTGAGTATATCTCAGCGTAATCTTCTCTTGAATAGGAATTTACAAAGGAGCATATTGATGTTGAATCGTTTATAATTCTTTTTATCATTATTTCGTATGATATTTCAGGTTTTCCTTTTGGAGAGGTTCTTTCTTCTGTTTTTTGTCCTAATTCCATTCCTGCTGTCCATGATTTTAAATGGCATCCGTATCTAGGTCCTTGTGAGTAAGTTAAGGACATTCCTCTTAGTCCTCTTGGGTCGTATGCTGGTAGGTTCATTCCTCTTACATCGATGGAGAAGTCTTCGTCTTTTTTAGAGTATTTTTCATGTGCTTTTCTTGATCCTTCTCCCAATACTTTTCCTATTCCTTCTCTTTTTCCTATCTTCTTTGTCAATTCAAGTATTGATTCTTTCCCTTTCCATTTGTAGTCTATTAATCCTTTTTCACTGGCTTCTTTTGCCCAAGCTATTGCTCCTGCAGTATTTAATACGTCTAATCCGTATTGGTCACATAGATGGTTTGCAGCTATTATTATCTCTTCATCTTTGTTTTCTAAGTTTGCTCCAAGGGCCCATGCTATTTCGTATTCTACTCCATCTCCTTTTCCGGTGTATTTGCTTTTCATTACATCTTGACATCCTATTGGACATTTGAAGCAAGATTTAGTTTTTACTATGTGTTTTTTAAGTGTTTTTAGTCCTGTTTTACTTGCATCCTTGAATTTTGATTTTTTCCAGTTGTTCGTTGGATATGATTCTGCTTTATTTACTTTTTCTACGAGTGGAAGGGTTTTCTGTCTTGGTTCTCTTTCATTAGCCACTTCTTTAAATTTTTCATTTACTATCTCTTTTAAATCACTGGAAACTCCGAGGTCTTTTTTTCCTTTCTTGACTAGAATTGTTTTTAGTTTTTTATATCCTAATACTGCTCCCGTTCCTCCTCTGCTACAGCTTCTGTATCCTGGAAATGTTCCTGCGTATTTAACTCCTTTTTCTGCTGCTGGTCCTATTGATAGAGGCTCGTATCCTTTTTCTCTAGCATCTTCGATTAAATCATATACTTTCTTTCCCCAGTATTCTTCTTCAGTATTCTTTATTTCTATTTTTTCTCCATTGATTTCTATGTGTACTGGTCTCTCGCTTTTTCCAGTTATCTTTATCACTATATATCCATTTTTAGCCAGTTCTCCTGCGAAGTGACTTCCTCCAGAAGAAGTTGTATAGTAATTTGTTAAGGGGGAGAGAGTTGTTACCCATGTTCTATTTGCTGATGGAAAGTATCCTGTGAATGGGCTAGTCGATATAATTACTGGGTTTTTTTCTGATAGAGGATTTATTTTAGGATTTTCTTTTATCTCTTCATGTAAAAGCTTCGCTCCTAGTCCTCTTCCTCCTAAGTAGTTTTCTATCTTTTTCTCAGAGATTTCTCTGATATTTATTTCCTGTGAGTTTAGATCTATTTCGAGTATCTTAAATTCCATTTCTATCACTTTTAGATTTTTTATAAGGATATATTGGTTTTTATTTAAATTATATCTTTTAAAGTATTTACCGCAATGTCAATCTCTCTTTCCCTTATATCTAATGGAGGTAGGAATCTTATTGATTTTTCTCCACATCCCAGTAGCATTAATCCATTTTTAAATGACTCTTGAACTACTTTATTTCTTTTTTCTTTTGTTTCAAGATCAATAGCTGCCATTAGTCCTTTTCCTCGTATATTTGAAACTTCTTCTAATTCCATTTCTCTTAGTTTCTTTAATAAGTATTTTCCTCTTTCTTCTGCATTTTCCACTAAGTTGTTTTTCTGTATTATTTCTATGGTTTTGTAACCTATGAAGCTTGCTAGTATGTCTCCTGCTCCCCATGTAGTGCTTATTCTTCCTTTTTCTTCGGGGAAATTATCTCTATTTGATATTGTTGCTCCTACTCTTAGTCCTTTTGCTGAAGTTATTACATCTGGCTCTACTTCGTAGTGTTCAATTGCCCAGAATTTTCCTGTTCTCCCTAAACCTGCTTGTATCTCATCTGATATGAATAAAGCATTTTTATCCTTAGTTTTATCTTTGATTCTCTTCATGAATTCTTTACTTGGTATTCTGTATCCTCCTTCTCCCTGTATTGGTTCAATTATTACGTAAGAAAGTTCTTCAGTTTCTTCTATTTTCTTTTTAGCTTTTTCAATTGCTCCACATTTACATTTTCCATTGTATTTATCTCTACAAGTACAGAAAGGTGCTTTTTCTACTCCAGGTATCTTAGGATATCTTTTTTTGTATTTTCCAACTCGTTGTGTTAATGTAAGTGCTCCTAAAGTTCTTCCATGAAATGATTTATCAAATGATACTCCTTTTTTTCCTTTTCTATCGTAACTTATTTTTATGGCATTTTCAACTGCTTCTGCTCCTGAATTTAATAAGAATACTGTATCTAAATTGAATTTTTCCGTCGTTTCAACTATTTTTTCCTGTAGTTCAGTTGGTCCAGGAACTTTATTTTTTACGTAGAAGTCCTGTCCAGCCATTTTTATTGGATCTATTATTTTGTATTCTTTTAATGCTTCCTCTATTTCCGGATGATTGTATCCTAAAGGTGTTGATGCTGCGTGTTGTGCTAAATCAAGAAACGTGTTTCCATCTATGTCTTTGCAGAAAGGTCCTTTTGATTCCGATAGATAATCCCATACAAAAGGATATACATGAGTTGATTTAGCTCCATGCTTATGGAACCTGTTTCTGTATTTAAGGCTTTTTTTAATGCTCTTTACTTCTGGTTTCATTTCGTCTCTTTTCATATTTATCATCTCTTCTTAATCTAGGAATCCAAGTATACCTACTACTAAAAAACCTATTACTGTTAATGCTATGACTCTCATTGATCCAAATATCCAGAAATCTGTGAAGAAAACTAGGATTACAAAAGCACCTACTAACATTGTTGCTTTTGTGCTTAATTTAAGTACTTTTCGAGTGTAAAGTATAAGTATTAATGCTATTATTATTTTAGCCAGTTCTAAAAACTCCGCTATTTGTCCAAAAGGTCCTCGTGAAAATATACGTGTTATGAGGGTTATTGCATGATCTCCTAATGGTCCGATTTTCATCATTTTATCCTCAACAGGTACAAAAGGATTCCCTGTTTAAATCTTTTTTCCAAATCTCTTAATAATCAAAGATTTTCAAAAATATTTTTGAGCGTCGGGGAAGGGACTCGAACCCTCGACCGCACGGTTAACAGCCATGTGCTCTTCCAACTGAGCTACCCCGACTTTTGTATTGAAAAAGTTCTGTATTGGCGATCT
>PULY01000034.1 GCA_003551125.1 Candidatus Iainarchaeum sp. | reverse complement strand
TTATTTCCTTTCGTACAAGCACCTACTGGTGCTGTGTTTATTGGATCATATCTATTCCATCTAATCTTTTCTATTCCCCCTGGCACTCCTTCCGGGAATCTTTCTTCTATTTCTTTTCTTTTATCTGTGTATAGATGTCCTGTATTTACTATATAAATTTCAAAGTCATCTCCCATTACTTCATCTATTGGCCTTATACATTCCGAGTCTGCTCCGGGCATATAACCTCCGTACTTATATAAAATCTCGTAGCGTACAATGTCTGCTATCACATGCCAAGCGAATGCTGTTGCTTTATCTCCTACAAACCTTGCTCCTTGAGCTGATATAAATAAATCTCTGCCATCTTCTGCTTTTCCTTTTACATCTCTATTATATTTTTTAATGTACTCATCTATCATCCATTGGTTTTTCCATCTTCTTCCAAATACTTTTTTGTTGTCCCATAATATATATTCCCATTCTGGATTTTTTTCTCTCCATGTTGCCATCCATTTTTGAGGCATTGGTAATGGGCCAATCCACACCTGATGAAGTCGCTTTGGTATCTGTTTCATCATCGTCTTTCTAATACTTTTTCATCCTCTCTTTCTTTTTTGCTCTACAACCTCTACATCTTTTTGGTTTTACAAAGTCCTTCTCTTCATAAAACTTTTGGTCTTTCGCTGTAAAAGTAAATGGTTCTCCGCACTCTGAACATTCTAATTCTATGTCCTCATACGGCTCTTGTGAATGTACCATGTTATTACTTATTATTTTTTTACTCCTCCTTTTCTTTTAGCATTTTTTCTAACTCCTTTAATCTACTTTCTTCTATCTTATATGTTTCTTCCATTTCTCGCAAGCGTTCTTCTACCGTTACATTCTTCATCTTAAGAGAATCGGGATCTCTCATTGATGTTAAGATCCTGTCTTTTGGCATTTCTTTTAGAACTCTCATTCCGGCCTCTCTTCCGAGAACGGTTTGTAGTTGTTCCTCTATTAGCTTCTCGAGAACCTCTTTTTCTTTATTTGTTTTATTCATACTTCTTAATCATTTTACTAATTACTTCTAAATTCTTCTCTCTTTCTTTTAGCTTATTGATTAAGAGTTTTTCTATCTCTTTCTTTTGAGCTGTCTTTCCTTGAAACTCCTCAAACTCTTTTTTAGATAGTGGTTTTATTCTTTCTATTTCCCACTCTGTTTCTACTATTTGTTTTTGCATTGAATTTGCAAGACTTTCTAGTGCTTCTTTTTTACTTATTAGATTCTTCATTTTTTTTATTTTTATTTTTTATTATTCTATACATTGATGGAAGTGGCATTTCACTTCCCTTTTTACCATTGCTAAAGATTTGTGCCATGTCCTTCATGTCTAAGTTTCCTTTATCTTCCTCCCAAGTTCTCTTTATTATTTTATCTCTAAATTTTATTAGTCTGTACTCCATGTTTTTTTTATTTATTAACTTTATATTATCATTTTATCTTTTTAATTAAGTGGTGTCAAGACCACCATAGACCTTTTAAGTAATCATTAAACAAGTAATAACTTGCACTACAATTCACTGCATTTCCTAGTGCAAAATATCTTGCCGAATCTGCTACTCCCTTAGTAAATCCGTCCGGGAACCCTTGTAATCTTTCACATTCTAGCACTGTCAACTTTCTAAACCATTCGTTTTCCTGATCCCATACTAGCTTCTCTCCACCTCCATCTGTCATTATGGTTCCCACACGATCATACCCACCTATTAACTCATATTGAAAATCATGTTCTTTTTTTAATTTCTTTAACATTCTTTCATTGTCTTTTGGTATGAACCTATACTCTTCTCTGTTTTTATCCTTTATATCTCTAAATCTTTTTGTATCATCTTTTATTTCTGGAACCTTTACTGCAAAATCCTTCTTACTACATAAAAAGAATACTCTCTCTCTGTTCTGCGCTGAACCATAATACATTGCATTTAACAATACTACTCTCACATAATATCCTGCATAGCTTAATAATGTTACTACATCTCTTAATGTATTTCCTTTATTGTGATGCACTATTCCTTTTACATTTTCTAATACTACAAATTCCGGTTTTTTTTCTTTCATAATATCGTAAATATAAAATATCATCTTTCCTCTCTTATCATCAAACCCTTTTCTGTGTCCCGCTAAACTAAAGCTCTGACAAGGAAACCCACCTGTTAATATATCAAAATCCGGCAACTCTTTTAGATCTATCCTTGTAATATCTCCATAGTTCTTTACGCTTGGATGGTTTTTTTGAAATATCTTTATTGAATTTTTGTTAATCTCCGAGAAACCAACTATCTCTGCCCTATCCTTCACTCCCCATTCAAGGCCTCCTATACCTGTAAATAAACTAAATAATTTCATATATTTTTTCTAAAATTTTACTATCCCCATTTTTTTCAATATACTCTTTTACTTTTTTGTAGCTATCTATATCACACTGGATATTAACTCTTTCTTTTAATCTAGGGGATTCTTCCGGTACAATGCAAATAACATCAAACCTTTCCTCTTCTATCTCAAAGTCCTCTATATCCCCCATTCCTTCCATAAACTTTAATTCATCTTCTTCCCATCCCACCTCTTCTAACAACTCATAGCCAAAATCTTTTAATAACTCTTCATCCCACTTACCTTGATTTTTATTCAATCTTAAATTAAGTTCATCTGCTTCTTTTTTAGATAACTTCCTGTCTGGAACCCTTACATCTAACTCCAGGTCATCTCCCTCATTCTTTAATATAAAATATCTAAAATTACCCCCTATAATTGTTCCATCTGTATTTATTATGAATGGATCTGCTAAACTAAACTTCCCTATACTTTTTTTAAGATCACTTATATCTTTCTCATCCCTTTTTCTGGGATTTCCAGGATATGGTTTAAGATCTTTGATTAACCTCTTTTCGTTTTTCCAATTTATTTTTTTATTCATAATTTTTTAATTATTCTATTCATTGATGATTTTAATTTTTCTAACTCCCACTTCATTTCCTTGTCTGGTTCCTTGATTTTTGGTTCTTGGTTTTTTTGCAGTAGTGATAGAAATTGATTAAAGTCTATTACAACTAATGCTTCTGGGTTGGTATCTGGTGAGTCTGGTTCTTTGAACACTAAGCACCACTTGTCAGGATTGGCATTTCCTATTCTTGCTTGATCCTTCGCTTGTCTTATCCATTTCTGTATATGTAGTGTTTTTTGATTCTTCGCCTCTATCATAAACTCTAATGGGCTAAAAATATCTCCTTTCAACTTTCCACTTCCACTTCCGGGTGTTCTTATTGATTTACCTAGCCCAGCATCTTCTATCATTTGGCATATAAAATTCTCAAAATTTTTGCCTTTTTGTATCTTTGTTTTTGCTTTCATAATTTTATTTAGTTATTGTTTAGATAAAT